>CAZUYY010000476.1:0-2790 GCA_964624935.1 uncultured Prolixibacteraceae bacterium | reverse complement strand
CAATATGATGAATGACTTTGTGAATTCACTTTTATCATGTTACGACCAGAGCCCTCATCATATTCTTCCCACATGGATTTCATACGCCTGTGAAACCTTTATCATGATTGGGTATCATTCATTGCCTTTTATCTCGGATGCCTATCTTAAGGGGATCCGAGGTTATGATACCGAAAAGGCTTACAAAGCGATGAAAGCAAGCGCTACAGCGGATTGGTATCAGGGCTGCGGTTATTATATGAAAAACGGTTTTATTCCCAGCGACAAAGAGATTGAATCGGTTTCAAAAACGCTTGAATATGCAATGGATGACTGGTCATTTGCCCAGGTAGCCAGGGATATGGGAAAGGAAGACGATTACAAGGAATTCATGAAACGGTCGACCTATTTTAAAAACATTTTTGATCCACAGACAAAATTCATGCGTGCCAAAACATCAGACGGTAAATGGCGTGAACCTTTTGATCCTTTCTTTGCCAAATATGGCGGCGATTATACAGAAGCAAATGCCTGGCAATATACCTGGTACGTACCCCAGGATGTTCATTCGCTGATTGACCTTATGGGAGGCCCGGAGATTTTTACGGCAAGGCTTGATTCGACCTTTATACTTAAAGGAACGGATGATGCCACACGCAATGTTGAGGATATTTCAGGATGTATCGGACAATATGCTCATGGGAACGAACCCAGCCAGCATATCCCTTATCTCTACGTTTATGCCGGGAAGCCTTGGAAAACTCAGGAGAAAGTAATACAAATCGTAAATACCCTCTATGATAATACACCGGGGGGAATATGTGGCAATGAAGACTGCGGGCAATTGTCAGCATGGTATATATTCACAGTGATGGGATTTTACCCTGTGAACCCTGCCGAAGGTGTCTATATATTCGGTACGCCAATGGTACCTGAGGCCAAAATCGACGTGGGAAACGGGAATACATTCTTGATTACCGCTCTGAATTATTCTGAAAAAAATATATACATCCAGTCGGTAAAACTGAATGGTCAGCCTTATACAAAATCATATATCCATCATTCTGATATTGTCAAAGGTGGAACGCTGGAATATACCATGGGCCCATTGCCAAACAAGAATTGGGGCAGTGATCCGGCGGATCAGCCTCAATACCGGAATCCCGCTAAATAAAGCTTTTTTATGAGGAACCTTCTGGGAATTGATATCGGGGGAACCAAATGTGCGGTTCTGTTAGGCCGGCTTACCGGTGACGATAACATTGAAGTAGTCGAAAAACTGGGTTTTATTACGGCAGATCACCCTTCCCCCGGTAAAATGCTACCCCGGTTGAAATCAGGGATAGACGAGATACTCAGGAACCAGCAGTTGATCTCCGGCGATATTTCTTCCGTCGGGATCAGTTGCGGAGGGCCGCTGGATAGCAAAAAAGGAGTAGTTATGTCTCCTCCGAATTTACCAGGCTGGGATGATGTGCACATTGTAAAATTCTTTGAAGATAGTTTTTCAATCCCTGCAGTACTGCAAAATGATGCAAATGCCTGTGCACTGGCTGAGTGGAAATTCGGTGCAGGCCGCGGAACTCAAAATATGGTGTTCCTGACTTTCGGCACAGGACTTGGGGCCGGAATAATAATAGATGGGAAACTCTATACAGGAACAAACGATAATGCAGGCGAAGTAGGTCATATTCGGCTTGAAAATTTCGGACCGGTGGGTTATGGAAAGACAGGCTCCTTTGAAGGTTTTTGCAGCGGTGGCGGAATTGCCCAGCTTGCCAGGGTAAAAGCGATGGAACTGTTACAAATGGGCAGGAAAGTCAGATTTTGTCCCGGAATCGATGATCTTCAGTCAATAACTGCCCGGAAAGTAGCTGAAGCAGCTAACGAAGGAGATTCCCTCGCTGTTGAAATTTTTGAGATCTGTGGTACCTACATGGGTAAAGGTCTTTCAATTATCATCGATATCCTGAATCCTGAATGCATTGTCATCGGTAGTATTTTTGTCCGTGCAGGACATCTTTTAATACCATCACTTGAGCGATCTCTGCAGATAGAAGCCTTACCTCTTGCCCGCAAAGTTTGCCGCATCGTCCCTGCAGAACTGGATGAACAGATTGGAGACATCGCCTCCCTTTCGGTGGCAGCAAATAAAGCAGAGTAAAGCATATCATCTTTGACTTCTTTGTTACATAAATTTGATAGTCTGAAACAGCCATAGACAAAACGACGGTTTTTTTAGAGTTTAAAATACTGATCAAATTGATGAAAAATATTTCAGATATTTGATTCAAATTTACATCAAGTATTGTCACTATGTTGAAACAAATTGTCATATTCTTTTCTTATTGTATTTTATTTCAACAAGTTGGATTAAGTTCAGTTCAAAAAGCATTACTCACCAGCAAATCTCCCACGGGTAGATATAATATTACTGATAAAAAATCAGCCGAAGAGATCTTATTACAGGCTAAAAGGATGGAGTTTAATGATATTTCCCTATCCGAAATTCTTACTCGAAAGGTTATCCTCTTTGCGCAGATTGCAAATCTTCCTATCCTGAAAATTCAAGCACAATTACAACTTGCAGACATTTTAATTCCCGCAGCTAAATTTACAGAAGCAATGAAAATTGCCCTCCAGGCAAGAACCGTGGCTGAAAAACTGAATGCCGGGAAAGAACTTGCCGGATATTATGTAGTAGCGGGAAAGATAGAGCTTAGTACAGGGGACTTTAATCAGAGCCTTGAAGATTTGTACATTGCATTAGACAAGTTTGAGGACATTAAGGACAGTAATGGAAGAGGCAGA
>CAZUYY010000475.1:0-2792 GCA_964624935.1 uncultured Prolixibacteraceae bacterium | reverse complement strand
TACGACAAAAATACCAGATTGTACCGTTGATGGCAAAAAAGGAATAAACATGCGACATACAGGGTTGCCACAGGGAATAATAAAAGAGGTTCGTTCCCAGTAGGATAGCGACGAGTATTACAGCTGTCAGAGCAGGTTGAATCTTTATATGCTGGAGTATATTTTTCAGGTAATACAGCCCGAGAAGCAGGTAGAATAAGGCTCCCAAGCCTGTAAAAAGTTGAAAAAAGAAAGAGTATCCGGTAATTTCAATCCCACCGGTCCAGGAAATGAAAGTAGCAATCAGAAAAAAAGGTAACAACAATAAAGCTTCTCCTGCAAAGTACTTATTTACTACCCTGTTGCCTTGTTTGACGAGATAACCCGGTTCATATCTGTTGTAACCGAGGATTTTTTTTTCTCTTTCGGTCACTTTGTGATAAGTAACATCATGATCGATAAATAATGCTGGTAAATAAGCGTAATATCCGAGCCCATCACTTGAAATGATCAGTTTCCAACCTGCAAGGTCACCACGAAACAAGCGGTTACTGGCAAAAAATGCCAACATAAGACAAGCCAGACAGTACAAAACAATCTTTGGGTATTTATGATTTGGCATATTTAGTGGATGGATTGAAATGTCAATGTAAACTGGTTGAACAGCCAAATGTAAAGAAATATTACAATTGTCGAGGAAGCGCTGAAAAAAATATTTATTTTTACTTCGGTTTTGTTTAGTATTCTTTTTTGAAGAATTTCACCTTATAATTTTTTAACAATGGAAACGACCGGTACCCTTGAGAATTATGTTGAAATTGAAAATCAAAAGATCGAACTGAAAGGCGCTGCTCTTCTTCATATGAATGAAATCCGGAAATGGACGCAATTTTTGTCTATTCTTGGATTTGTGGTCGTCGGATTACTTGTAGCTGTTGGCTGCATATTAATATTAGCATCAATAACAAAGTCGTCAATGCAAATTGACGAACTTGGACTTGCTATGGGTCCATTAATGGGTGTTTTCTATATTCTTTTTGCAGGGATTTATTTTATTCCTGTTTTATACATGTTCCGGTTCTCAATATTTGCAAAAAAATCAATAATGCAAATCAGTTCAGGAGAAACTTCCAATGAACTGATGGCTCATGCGATTGTTTATCTAAAGAAGCATTTTCGTTATGTCGGAATTTTTACAATAACTATTCTTGTTGTATATCTGCTGGTGATTGTCGGATTTCTCATTTCCAATGCAATCATATAATAATCAATTATATACAGATATTTTTTTAAGTGCCTTGTCCTGAATTTGGTTCCATGCCATCTCAGTAATTTATCTTCATACTTCACAATGGAAGCATGAAACCAACGTTTTATCAATAATCGATCACTAATTTCCTGTATTTATTTTTGGCTTTTTATTAAAATTGAACAGCAATATGAGCTATAATAATGGAAAAGGAATAAAGTTGATGAGTTTCTTCCAGGAGAATATTGACAAAATCTTTATGCTTCTATCTTTCATTTCTCTGTCAGCCTTTGCGCAGGAAAATTCAAAGCTGAATACAGCCGGGAACTGTGATTATATGAAACAGAACGAGAAAGAAATGATTGCCGAGATCAACCTTGTTCGAAGTGATCCTGCCGGATACACCAGGTACCTTGACTATTATTATGAGCTGGCAAAACTTAACCTTAAACATTTCGGAAAAGGCAGACGAAATTATTCACTTTCAATACAATATGAGAAAACAGATAGGAGAGAATGGAAAAAGAAAGTGGATACCGTTTGGTCTTATGAGTATGAAGAAGAAGTTCATGCTATCGAGAGTCTCCTAAAAGACCTTAACGGTACTCCTCCATTATCCATACTGATGCCTGACAGGGGAGTTTATGAAGCTGCCCGCAAACATGGACTTGACCAGGATCGGCATAACTGGACACTTGGTCACCAGGGAAGTGATGGTTCGTGGCCCTCGGAAAGGATCCTGAAATATTCACCTCAGATGATTGATGGCAATGAAAATCTGGCCGGAAGATTCCCTGAACCAACTGCAAGGGACATAGTGATTCAGCTATTGATCGATTCGGGTATTCCGGAATATGGCCACCGTTATAACCTGCTCGATCCGAAATGGACCCATGTGGCATGTTACACAAGTGGACTCAAAGGAGAAATGTATCAATGGATCCAGGAATTCGGCCAGCATAAATAGTAAATTCAATTTTCATTCCCTTCCTGTTTGGATAAATGTTTTCTTTTTACTAATTTTGCCGTCCCTTTACAAAAATCTTAATCATTTAAAATCAAACAGATGTTAAACCAGTACGAAACCGTTTTCATTATGACTCCCGTTTTATCTGAAGAACAGATGAAGGAAACGGTAGAAAAGTATCAGAAATTTCTGATCAGCAAGCAGGCAGAAATTATTCATGAGGACAACTGGGGTTTGCGCAAGCTCGCCTATCCCATCCAGAAAAAATCCACCGGATTTTATCATTTGATCGAATTCAAATCTCAACCGGAGATAATCCGTGAATGGGAAGTAATATTCAAACGGGATGAGCGCATCCTGCGGTTTTTGACCGTTGCTCTTGAAAAACATGCGATCGCTTACAATGAAAAGAAGCGCAACAAGGCAAAGACAGACAAACAAAAAGCAGAATAACCAATCTTTAAACGTAAAAAACAAAAAAATGGCAACACAACAAGCCGGCGAAATAAAGTACTTAACCCCGATTACAGTTGATACAAAAAAGAAAAAGTACTGCCGGTTCATAAAAAGTGGTATCAAATACATTGATTATAAGGA
>CAZUYY010000474.1:0-2797 GCA_964624935.1 uncultured Prolixibacteraceae bacterium | reverse complement strand
GATCCGCGGATCACTCCGTTCGGCAAGTTCCTGAGAAAAGTAAGGATTGATGAGGTACCTCAATTTTATTCAGTGCTGAAAGGAGATATGAGCCTGGTAGGGCCGCGGCCTGAACGGAAATATTATATTGACCAGATCGTTGCCCGTGCGCCGCATTATCGTTTGCTGCACAAAGTAAAACCCGGGATCACCTCCTGGGGACAGGTAAAATACGGGTACGCTGAGAATGTGGATCAAATGGTTGAACGGTTGAAATTCGACCTGCTCTATATTGAGAACATGTCGCTTGCCATGGATTTCAAGATCCTTATTTATACTATCCTAATCATTATCCAGGGCAGGGGGAAATAGAGCTTCTGCAAGTAATCCCATCATTTCTGTTGCTTTTCCCTGTAAAAAAATATCAGTAACTGCCGGGGTATAGTTGGATTCATGAAGGTTGACTTCAATGATGGTAGCTCCATTTTCTTTCGCAAGAAGAGGAAATTGGTTTGCAGGCATTACTTCACCGGTCGTTCCGATGATCAGGAAAACGTCCGAAGTAGTTGATGCTTCATAGGCTGCTGCAAGAGGTAACTGGGGAATGGGTTCACCAAAAAACACAAAATCGGGCTTCAACAATCCTCCGCATTGCCGGCAGGTGGGAGGAAGATGATCAAGATTGACTTCACTGACAGGGTAGAGGGCAGAGCAGGTAAGGCAAACTAACCGTTTGGAGTTTCCATGAAAGTCGAAAACATGTTTACTCCCGGCTTCCTGGTGAAGATTGTCGATGTTCTGAGTTATTGTTCGTTTCAGGAGACCTTTTTGCTCCATTTCGGCCAGGACCAGATGTGCACGGTTTGGTTTTGCATGTCCGAAGAAATCGTAGAAAATCTTTTTTATCAGCCTCCAGGATCTCAGAGGTTCCTGCGTGAAATGATCGATGTCAAGTAAATTAGGATCATATTTTTTCCACAGGCCCCCATCACCACGGAAAGGAGGGATCCCACTTTCCACTGAGATCCCTGCTCCTGTATAGGCTGTAGTATCATTTGATTTCAGGAGTACTTCTGCAGCCCTGCGGATATTCTCATTTCTGTCTTTCATTTTTACTTTAGCCACTTATCTAACCATGCATAGAATGTTCTTTGCCAGAGAATACCGTTCTGAGGTTTCAGCACCCAGTGGTTCTCATCAGGGAAATAAAGAAATTCTGCAGGTACCTTTCTCAGAATAGCTGCGTTGAATGCTTCCATTCCCTGCGTTACAGGAATTCTGTAATCCAGCTCACTATGAACGACAAGAATAGGGGTATCCCAGTTCTGAATGAAACGGGAGGGGGAGTTCGCAAAAGAACGTTGTGCAACTTTATTGTTTTTATCCCAGAATGGGCCGCCCAGATCCCAGTTGCAAAACCACATTTCTTCAGTTGCGAGGTATTGGCTTTCAAAGTCAAACATGCCATCATGTGCAATAAATGCCTTGAACCGTTTGTGATGATTACCTGCCAGCCAATAAACGGAAAACCCACCATAACTGGCTCCGATGCACCCAAGCTTGTCTTTATTAACGAAGGGCTCTTTCGACATTTCGTCAATAGCGCTTAAATAGTCCTTCATATTCTGGCCACCATAATCGCCGCTGATCTCTTCGTTCCATTTCTGTCCGAAACCGGGTAACCCACGGCGATTGGGGGCTACAATAATGTATCCATTGGCAGCCATCATCTGGAAATTCCAGCGATAAGACCAAAACTGGCTGACCGTACTCTGCGGGCCACCTTCACAGTAAAGAAGAGTTGGATATTTCTTTGTCTTATCAAAATTCGGAGGATAGATGATCCAGGTCAGCTCCTCTTTATTATCGGTGGTTTTGATCCAGCGCTTTTCAATTGTTGCCATCTTCAATTGATCCAGCAGATCTTTATTGGTAAAGGTAATCTGTGTGTCTTTGCCGGTATTCGGATCGACAGAATAGATCTCGACCGGCATGGACATCGACATGCGTGTTGCAATGAGTTGTTTGCCTGCAGGAATAACGCCGGTATAATCATGAATGCCATCGGTAATACGCGATATCCTGCCATCTGCAACATCAAGGCGATAGATCTCATCCGTTGCCTGAATATCCGAAATAAAATAAATGGATTTATTGTCATCGGTCCATGCAAGGCCTTCTGCATTCTGATCAAAATTTTTGGTGTAATCGGTCTTGATCTTTGTATCAAAATCATAGACGAACAGCCTGTTCTTATCTGATTCATAACCGTCGCGTTCCATGCTTTGCCAGGCGATCTTTTTACCGTCAGGAGAATAAACCGGTGCAACATCGTAGCCCATCATCCCTTCGGTGAGATTCGTGGTTTTCTTGCCGGCAAGGTCATAAAGATAGATATCGGAGTTGGTTGATAAGGCATACTCCATCCCTTTTTTCTTCCTGCAGGTGTAAGCCACAACCTTACTATGGGGGCTCCAGGTGATCTGCTCCATACCTCCGAAAGGTTTAAGCGGCGATTCATAAGGCTCATCCTTCATGATGTCAAGATCATTGGAAAGTTTACTTCCATCATAATCTGCAATAAAAATGTGGCTATAGGAATCAACCCAGCTATCCCAGTGACGGTACATCAGGTCTGTCATTATCCGCCCGGAGGAGAGAGGCAGATCGGGATAAAGATCTTTTACAGTTTTATCCACGGCTACTTCTTTGGTGTACAATATCTTTTTACCATCGGGTGCATAACAGAAACCGGTAATCCCGGATTCAACATTGGAAATTTGAATTCGGTTTGAACCGTCAGGATTCATCTCCCAGA
>CAZUYY010000473.1:0-2798 GCA_964624935.1 uncultured Prolixibacteraceae bacterium | reverse complement strand
TCAAACACCAGTACTCATGAAGAACCAGGCCCTCCCAGGAATTTATGTGGTGAAAAAAATATCGCATCAAGTTTTTCAAATGGATCATCCGGATGCATATTAATTTCATCGTAAGGTGCAGAAGCCGCAAAATCTATAAATGCTAATCCGCCATGCTCATGCATCAGCCGGGCCATTTCATGATAGGGTGTCCTGATCCCTGTGACATTGGAGCACGCGGTAAATGAGCCTATTTTCTTTTTCCGGCCCTTATATTTAATTAATGCTTCTTCAAGTTTATTAAGATCTACCAGCATGTCCTTTCCCGGTTCGATAACGACAACATCAGCAGAAGTCTCATACCAGGTAGTCTGGTTTGAGTGATGCTCCATATGAGTGACAAAAACGACCGGTTTCTCTGATTCCTTCAAACATTTATGGTGTGATATTTCACCGCATATTTTCATTCCTAAAAGACGTTGAAATTTCACTATTGCTCCCGTCATACCAAACCCTGTGGTAAGTATGACATCGTTATCTCCTGCTTTTACGTGTGCTTTTATCTTCTTGTGTGCCAATTGGTATGCCTGCGTCATCAAATTGCCATTTTCACTTGCTTCAGTATGTGTATTCCCAATAAACGGCCCGATAGAACTTATCATCTTTTTTTCTATCGGTAAATATAACCTGCCACTGCCGATCCAGTCTGCATAGAGCATTGTTTTCTGCCCATAAGGACTTTGATAATGCTGGTTAAAACCAATAGTGTTTTCCCTGAACACCCTGAAGTATTTTTCAAGATCAAGTTTGTTAACAGGTGTTATTGAGGGATTTATATTTTTTAAAAGTGGAAGCATTAAAAGGCCGGGATCAAAACTGAGAAATTACGAAATGAAGCAGAACATATTCCCATTCTATCATGGACAACAAAATGTATTTGATTCCTTCTGCATGGCGGTCCCCAAGTATTCCATTAGAACTTTTGTAATCAAGGTCTCATTGGTTTTTATTACTTCTTTCTTCTTCAATTGAAAAAAAATTCCTTGATTGGAATCAATTTCTTTGACTATTATTCTATCACAATCGGTGAGCTCCTTCAAATACTTATCTTCTGATGAGAGAAATTCACTCTTTTCATTCCATCTCATTTCCTGCCCGACAACTTCTCCAAATTGAATCGTCGATACCAGAAAGCCTCTGGTTGTTGTGAACTGTGGGTTGATTGTGAACCCATCATTTGTTGGTATGGCTATTTTCATTTTTTATTCTTTTTTACCTGTTTTCAGTACTATTTTTGAACAGTCAAAAGTAAACATCTTAAATATTGAATATGATCAGCCAGGCGTGATAGTTCTTACTGCTATATGTGACTCTTATTAAATTATCCTGTAATTCATTTGCGTAATAAATGTGATAAATATCACATTACGATATGTGATTTTTTTGCAACTTTGCATGCTCAAAGACAATTTATTCTTTGATATAATTTATTTTGATATGGTTTCCGCTGTAAATAAAAATGAAAATTCCTGCCATGATTGTAAAGATATTTCCTGCGCTGCAGCAGTACTTAATTCAAGACAGTTAGGGCTGGTTTCTTCGAACAGCCGTGAAAGTCTTTTGCAAAAAGGAGAAGTAATACTGCATGAAGGCTCACTGACATCTCATATTATTTATTTAAAGAGCGGTTTAGCTAAGGAATATATTAAACTCCCCGGGGAGAGGGAACAAATTCTGCAAATTGTAAAAAAGCATACTTATCTGGGGTTGCCATCTCTGTTTGGTGACAGGATCAATCATTATTCCTATGCGGCCCTTGAAGATTGTAAAATATGTTACATCGATATTAATAAGTTTAACAGCCTTGTCCGGGAAAATGGAAATTTTGCATATGAGATCCTTGTTTCTACAAGCCGGGACAGTTTAAACAATATCAATCGTTTTTTACACCGGTCTCAAAAGAAAATATTCGGACGTGTTGCAGATGCAATCCTTTACTTTTCAAAGATAATTTACGAAGCAAATCAATTTGAATTGCCCTTTTCACGGCAGGAATTTGCTGACCTGATAGGAGTTTCCAGGGAAAGTGCGACAAGGGTTCTTTTAAAATTCAAGGCTGAGGGGATCATTGATCTTAAAGGCAGGGCTATAATCGTTTTAAAGATGGACTTATTGGAACAGATAAGCCAGACAGGGTAATATTCATGGAAAAACATTCACATCCTCACGAGAATCCTTCCGGCAGGTTATTTATCAGTATCCTGCTGAATGGACTTATCACACTGGTTGAAATTACCGGCGGGATCTTCTCTAACAGTCTGGCGCTGATTTCAGATGCCATTCATAATCTGAGTGATACCCTTGCCCTGATCCTTGCATGGCTGGCAAATAATTTCAGCAATAAAAAGCCCAATACCAGGCGTACTTTTGGGTATAAACGATTGGAGATACTCTCTGCCTTCATAAATGCCTCGATCCTTACGGCAATTTCCATTTATCTTATTTATGAAGCCATTCTGCGATTTCTTCATCCGGAACCTGTCCGGTCGGGTCTCATGTTCATTATTGCTGCAATTGGATTTGTGGCGAACCTTATCTCCATGCTTTTTCTGCACCGGGACTCATCTAAAAGCCTGAATATAAAAGCAGCCTATGTTCATCAACTTGGCGACACACTATCATCGATTGCAGTAATAACAGGCGCTGCACTTATCTATCTCATAAAAGTTGTATGGGTTGATCCATTGTTGACACTGATCATCAGTTTCGTGATCATCGTTCAGGCTTATAAAATTTTACGCGAATCTGTAAATATCCTT
>CAZUYY010000472.1:0-2806 GCA_964624935.1 uncultured Prolixibacteraceae bacterium | reverse complement strand
TATTTTGTGTCAGCCGCCTGACCAGTAAAAACACAAGGAAGGTGTTCAGGAGATGCAGAAGCAGGTTCGTAAAATGAAACATAAAGGGACTACCCCCTCCGATAAGACGATCTGTTCCAAGAGATAACAAGGTGAGAGGATGATAATTTCCGGCAAAAAAAACAGAAAAGATCCTCACAATACCCGCCGGCGACAAGTCTTTGACATAAGGATTATTCAGATATTCCCTGTCATCCCATATGCCAATACCATTGAGAATGGAAGGAAAATAAATAATCACGACAAGTAACAAACCTGCAATTATCCAGTACAGTGTATAATCTTTTTTTTGTACAGCTTTTACTGATCCTGGTCTTACTGGTTTTGGTTTTGGTCTTGGTTTCTGTTGGATCATATGATGTTAATCTTGTTTTATATCTGCTCCTTTATTCTTATGGACATTATCCAGAGCCACAAACAAAGGAATCCCGTCGCTCCCAACCCAAGCCAGTTGAGCCATACCGGCAATGACCAATCCCCTATCAGGATTGATATCCCTGTAACGATCCTTAAAAGATGAGCAATGGCGACAATCCCAAAGATGGTTCCGGAAATCCGGAGCCAAAGATCTTTTGCGTTCATTTTATGCTACTTTTTTTTATAAGCAACAGGGTTGTTCAGCATCAGACGTTGTGAAGCCTTTAATTTAAGAACATCCCTTAGCTTTTGCTGATCCATGGTAGCCCGTGGCCGGGTATCAAAACCGGCCGAGGCGCAGAAAATAGAAATATTCTGCGATACAATTCCCGCATCCTCCGCCGCCCATATCATCTTTGTAGTATCAGCCCCGTTCTTGAACCGCGAAATATCCGACACCAGAACACAAAAAAACGGCGCTTTTGCGAAATCTTCCTGCCTTCCAGCGACAAGATCCCGGTGATCACCATTGGCGACAAGGTCAAGGCATTGCTTCCTGGCGTCGTACAGGTATGCGCCCGATTTCATAACTGCATATACATCAATATCCTGGGCATTCATCGCCGACGGGGCCGTGCGCTTCCCGTCTTCAGGCCTGTTTATTCCGTTCGCAGCCCATAACAGGTCCGACATATCCTGCAGTTTCAGGCTCGCAGTATCAAAGTCCTTTGCCGATGCACGCAAGGATAGTGCCTTCATCAGCGGGAGTCCCCTCGTCTTATTAGGCGGGTTCAGTACGATAGTACCTGATGTTTGTGCACACAGGGAATTAACAATAATCCCGATGCAGAAAATAACAATGATCCGTTTCATGGCTTTAAAGTTTACCGCGTAAAGATATAAAAACTTCTATAATGAATACTCGAATATTGATCGACGATTTTTGGATTAAGATCGGAATTATGATTGGGTGTCTTGACCGGTCATGCCTGATTAATGACAATCCTGAACACGTAATCAAATACCTGATTATAGTTACAGTCCAATAAATCTAAGTGTGAGAAAAAGTGCGAAGTTTGATAATAATTCATTTAAGATGGTCAATTTTCCCTCGGCCTTACTTGTTTAATTTGAGCAGTTTCCCCGGCTTATATTAAATGTAGTTGCATATATTTTAAGCATTCTTCAAAGACTACTAAACTTGTGTATAATTCGTGTTCAGGTACATCTCCTGAGAATATCATCCCCTTATCGTTCACAATTCCTCCATCGATCATTAAATTATCTGTCATTCCAAATTGTTCAATTTTCATATCATTATGATCTCTTAGATTGGTAAAATCTGTATTAGATCTGATACCCACAAACCCAACTGTACGTTCTGTAAAAAGAATCTTAGTGTTGGTGTATGCAAATATTATAAGACCTAAACCCTTTGCAAAGCCAATCTCAAAGATGGTTCCGACATCCGCACTTGGACCTCTGAAAGGGGTAATGTTCGCAATTACGAGATCACACTTCTTTAACAATTCTTCATTTATCTGACTGATCTTCAAACCTGTTTCATAAGGTCGTAAGAGGTCAAAATTAATTTCATTATCAAGTGGGAAAATCCCTTCAAAGCCATATTTTTTACATAAATCCTTCTTCTTTTTCCCTATTTCGATCGCATTTGAAAGAAATACCTCCGGTCCGGCTAAATAAACTTTTTTTATCATCTGGATTAACATCGTTACTGAACAACAATCTTACGGTTATAGGCTTTCGCCCCGCAATGAGCACTTATAATTTAGATTCCCTTGATATGGCTTGATAAATCTATCTCGTCTGATGTTCTTCCATTGCATTTAAAATCAGAATAAATCCGCTCTCCTTGCAAGTCGTAAATTTCCGCGGGGTTTATACCGCTTTTGCTACTTATGGTAAACCTTCCGCTGGTTGGATTTGGATAAATAGCAATACCTTCCTCCTGCATGTTCAAGTCATTAATTCCAAGAACCGTATGAAAATAGAAAATATATAACAGTGTCGCTATTTTCAGAATATGTGATGTTTTTACACGTAAAAGATGTATGGTCATCGACGATCCATTTTTAAACATTGGAATTTTATGAAAACCCGGTCATACCGATTATAATCAAGATACAACTTACAATCAACCTTTTTTGAGTCTTCATTTTTATGATATTAGTTCCTTGAAAAATATGAAGGGTCGAATTTATAAGAAAAGAATAGTAGTTAAACAAAATATATGTTAATCTACGTTAATATTAAGAAATATTAACATAAAGCCCTTTTGGCAACAAGTTTCAGCCCGGTTGAAAAATCGGAACCCCTGACCACCTTTTCACAATTAGGCTAAATCCCTGCCTTGCTGACTTCTTCCCTGCCTCCAGCTTAAAGTCTGGGG
>CAZUYY010000471.1:0-2809 GCA_964624935.1 uncultured Prolixibacteraceae bacterium | reverse complement strand
TTTGGTGGCGACAAAGTTGCAGGCGCTTATCTCCTCGGAATTAACGGCACCATCTGGGCTATCACAGGAGTACTTGCTGTATTCCCCCTCAACTGGATCAGTCCCAAATTAGGGAAACGGAATACGCTTACTATTGCAATTTTACTAATGTGCCTGGCTCAACTTTCCAAGATTGTTTGCTACAACCCTCATCATCCTTACCTGATCACAATTCCCATTGTTCTGCTTTCTACCGGCATGCTGTTTTTCTTCACCCTTGGATCTTCCATGGTAGGTGATATCTGTGATGAAGATGAGTTAAAAACGGGTTATCGGGCAGAAGGAAGTTTTTACTCGATATTCTGGTGGTTCATAAAAATGGGAACTGCATTGGCCAGCCTTGTTGCAGGTGCGCTGATCGTATTTACCATGTTTGACGAAACACAGGTCACAAAAGTCGATAAGTTGCAAGGGAGTATTCGTGAGCTACGTAGTAAAGTTCAGTACTGGGAAGGATATAAAGGCCTCACCAATGCCCATGCGGAGTGGCTCGAAAACACCAAAATGAAAATCTCCGAAGCGCTCAAAGAGTCTAAGGAATATTTAATCTATCTGGAAAAACAATCTCTTATAAAACAGCAACCGACGAACGAAACACTCCCTGCCTACACTGGCCAAAGGCAAGACCTGTTATTAAAAACATTGTCCAACACCAAGTCCACTGCAGGCGAACTGGAACAGCTTCATGTGCGTATCGAAAAATCAGAACCTCAGACTGAAGCCTCCCGGATTAACACATTTGTAGAAGAAACCATTCCACTGACGCTTCAAACAAAGCTTGAACAAGCCAGGATGAATTCATTTGAACTCTTGTCACGCCTGGAAGCAAAATCCCTGGAGACCAAAAACAGCAAAGAGCATTATAAAAAGCTCATGTGGAACATTACAGTGGTAAATGAATGCCTTGCAAATATGAAAACGGCATCATCATTAAATTTTCTCGATAAACAGCTCGGCATAATTGAAAGAGAAATTGTACCACTCACAAAACAGACCCCTTATACGCTGTTAATGATGCGTGTGGTGGAAATCGGACTGCCGCTGTTATTAAGCATTTTTTCAATTTTCTTTCTTCTCCGTTACTCACTGACAGAAAAAAGAAGCCATGAAATTAAAGAGCTTCTCAGTCAAAGAAACCTGAAAAAGTCAAGAGAAGAAGGAAATAACTTAGGCTCAGTGATTGCTTAATAAAAAAATAACTATGAGATTCAGTGTTAATGGAACTAGTTTTTATTTGAACAACAACAAGGTATTTCTGAATTCGGGAGAGATCCATTATTTCAGGATCAAACACGAGTTGTGGGACAGGCATCTTGACGCAGCCAAAGAAGCCGGTTTAACTGCAGTAAGCACGTATGTTCCATGGGCATGGCACGAATCAGAGAAATCGGTCTTTGATTTTGACGGCACATCATGTCCCGAACGCGATCTAAAGGGCTGGTTGCAGCAATGTCAGGCTCACGGATTATACTGCATTCTAAAACCAGGCCCGTTTATTTTGGCTGAATATCGCGGTGCAGGACTTCCTGACTGGTTTTTAGATCAGTATCATGACGAGGTCAGGATGCGCAACAGCAAAGGGGACATATTCCCAAGTGACGGAGTCAGTCTGTTTAATAAAAACTATCTTGAAAAGGTAACACTGTGGTATGATAAGATCATGCCATTCCTCAGAGAATACGAGATATCAAACGGTGGTCCGGTGATCATGATGCAGATCTGTAATGAGATCGGAGTATTCGCCTGGCTGGCGAAGCAGGCAGATTACAGCAACGCTGTTAAAGATCGTTTCATTTCATACTTATCGTATAAATTCACAAACATTGCTGAAGTGAATAATTTGTGGGGAACAAGTTATAAGGACTTTGCTCAGGTTGAACTTCCTCCTGACAGCAAGCGTCCCTATGCATCCAGGGATGATCGTGGGCGTGATCATGAATGGCACTGTTTCTGGAGAACCTATTATGGCGATTATTTGAGAATGCTGGCCGGCATGGCCAGGGACAGAGGTATAACTGTTCCTTTATATCACAATCTTCCCGGATGGATCTATGGTAACGGCTATGAATTCCCGGTCAATATAACCATGTATGAAGATCTGTTTGGTGATAAGAGTGAGGTCGTTTTCGGAGTCGATCATATTCCGGAATTCCTGTCGTACCGAAACATGCATGATGACCGGATCATCAATGATATAACTTATGCAATGCAAGGGAACAAACCGATGTTTGCTGCTGAGTTCCAGTGCGGTTCCCGTGAATATCATGTGGTGACGAATCCACGTGAAATGGAATTCTTTTATAAAGCAAGCATTGCCAACGGTCTGACAGGATGGAACTACTATATGTTCTCGCAGGGATACAATCCAAGACGCAAGGGCTATTCCGGTGAGATATTTTATTGGTTCAACCCGCTCACAGCAAAAGGTGAGCGTACCAGTGCCTTCCCACTGATCAAACGAATGAGTAAAATTGTTACGACCTGCGAAAACCTTATCGTTAATGCAAAACGTAAGGCTGAGGTATGTGTCCTTTTCTATCCTCCGTATTACTCAACAGAGCTGGAGAGGCCTGTGGAACGGGAATGTGAACTTCAATTCATTCCTTCTGCAATACGTAGACCGGCTTATTTTGACGGATTGCTAAAAGTGCTCCAAATACTTAATATCGATTATAATATGATCGATCTGAGCAAGGCTTCTGCTGATACATTGAGTATCTACAAACAGATATGGGCCTTCAGCACAGATGAGATGAATGCGAGGGATCAG
>CAZUYY010000470.1:335-2818 GCA_964624935.1 uncultured Prolixibacteraceae bacterium | reverse complement strand
GGCGGTGATTTGAATTATTTTGTCAATAGGCTTAAAAATAGCATCTTTGCATTACCAAATATTGTAATATACGGACTTCAACAAATTCTTGCTTTTAATGATAAAAAACCGCAGTAGTTACCGTTTTTTCCTGTTCGTCCTGTTTCTAATCCTTTATTGTTCCATATCTGCCCAGACAATCATTACCTCTCCCTATTCCCGTTATGGAATCGGCGATATGTCTGCCAATGCTAATGCGTGGAATTTATCTATGGGAGGAGCCAGCATCGCTCTGCGAAGTCCTTATCATGTCAACTTTAATAACCCGGCATCTTATACAGCTTATGATTCCACTTCTTTTATTTTTGAGGGAGGCATTCTTTTTAACTATATGCAGTTGAGCACCAATACTCAGACCACCTCGCGTACATACGCATCGTTAGGTTATCTTACATTCGGCTTTCCTGTGACACGTTGGTGGAAAACAACACTGGCCCTGGTTCCTTTCAGTAATGTAGGGTATAATATTTCTGGCAGTGGAAATATAATAGATGTCGGAAATGTTACAAGGATCTATACCGGGTCTGGAGGGATTAACCGTTTTATATGGGGAAATGGATTTAAGCTTACGAAAAATCTATCGATCGGCATTAATGCTTCATTCCTTTTTGGATCCCTGCAACAGGAATCTTCTTCCACATTCCCCGATTCGGCTTATTACATTAATTTCAGACAGGATAACGACATTGACGTTGGTGGATTCTATTTCGATTACGGAGCGCAATATACAGCAAATTTAAAAAATTTAAAGCTGACGGTGGGGGCCGTTTTCGGAACAAGTACTAATGTCGCAGCAAAGACCGATTATCTTTCCACAACCTATTTCACAACGAACGGTACCGATTATATAAAAGATACTATTACCTCTGCACCAGGCGTTCATGGAACAATTACCATACCAATGATGTATGGCTTTGGCCTTACACTGGAGAAGACTGATAGTTGGCTTATCAGTGCAGATTACAGATGGCAGAACTGGAAAAAGTACCAGGCCTTCGGATTGAGCGATTCTCTGGTAAACAGTTACATGATAAGTGCCGGGGCTGAGTTTGTTCCTGATATTAACAATTATACGAGTTATTTTAAACGGATTCATTATCGTTTTGGATTGATGTACAACAGTACATACCTGGAACTCAGGGGGAAGCATCTTAATGAATATTCCGTCAGTCTGGGTTTAGGGCTGCCAATCCGCGGATTAAAAACCGTCATCAACCTGAGTGCCGAACTCGGAACCCGGGGAACGACCCAATCAGACCTTATCAGCGAAACTTATTTCAATTTTGTTGTCGGTTTTTCAATTTATGAACGGTGGTTCTTAAAACGCAAGTACTTTTAATATTGAAGTCCCTGCCTGCTTTATTTTACTGTTGCCTGATTACACTCCTGTTTTTGCTGGAAAGTTGTGGCGACGATCTTGAGACCGTAAACGAGATTACACATACCAATTCAACGCCAGTAATGTCGGCAAAGAACATTGAGGTGGTATTCAGCGATTCAGGAAAAATACAGGCAAAGGTTTACGGTATTCTAATGAACCGTTATACAACTCCTGAACCCTACATGGACTTTCCTGATGGATTTAAGGTTAAAATTTTCGATTCCACCCTTCGAACCAGCACCACAATCACGGCTAACTACGGAATCAGAAAAGAATTTTCAAGGATCATGGAAGCAAAAGGTAATGTGATCGTCAGAAATGAGATAAAAAAACAACAGCTCAATACTGAAAAACTCACCTGGAATGAGAACAGCAGGATGATCTTTACCTCTGAACCGGTTAAGATCACCACCCTTGATAAAATAGTGTTCGGAAAAGGTCTGCGGTCAAACGAATCCTTCTCCGATTATACCATTCTTCAGGTTTATGGACAGATGATGGTAAAAAAAGATTCCATCTGATTTTGGTTGAAGCCTTTGTACTTTCAGGAAAATTCCATAGTTTTGCAAACTCTTAAAAAAATCATTTATAATGGCGATAATTGGAAGTATCAGAAAACATTCAGGGCTTGCAGTAATACTTGTAGGGGTTGCTATTGCAGCCTTTGTTGTCGGTGATTTCGGTAAGAAAAGAATGAAGAGCACTAACGAAATCGGATCCGTTAACGGAGAAAATATTCCATATCCGGAATTTACTAACAAGGTCGAAGAAAACATTCAACTCCAAAAGGAGAATAGCGGGAATGAAAAGATCACCGATGAAGAAACCTATTCGATCCGCCAGAATACCTGGAACTCTATGATAAAAGATATTATCATGCAGGAAGAATATGATGAGTTGGGGATTGCTGTCAGTCCGGATGAACTTTTTGACCAGGTGCAGGGAAGAAACCCTCATCGTTTCATTCTTCAGTATTTCAAAGATCCCAAGACAAATGCCTATGATCCGGCACTTGTCAGGAATTACCTGAAGAACCTCGACAACATGGAGCCTAAAAACAAAG
>CAZUYY010000470.1:0-325 GCA_964624935.1 uncultured Prolixibacteraceae bacterium | reverse complement strand
ATGGCTCCGTTTTGAGAAAGCAATCAAAGAGGACCGGATCGAGACAAAATTCAACAACCTCATCGGTAAGGGTTATTATATTCCGACAGCATTCTTAAAAAAGGCATATATGGAATCTAATCAGCTTCTTTCGATCCGTTCCATATCCCCTCCGCTGACTTCAATCCCCGATAATAGCGTTACACTGGCTGACGCAGATTATCAGGCGTTTTATGATAAAAACAAGCAAATGTTTTTCCAGGAAGAGTCTACACGGGAACTTAATTATGTGCTCTTTGAAGTGAAAGCATCTCCTACTGATCGTAAAAAAATTGCCGATGATGTT
>CAZUYY010000469.1:0-2829 GCA_964624935.1 uncultured Prolixibacteraceae bacterium | reverse complement strand
GGTTTGGATCAAGTTTATCTTCTTTGGTCAATACCCTGATCACATTGGTCGCACGTAAAACGCTCAGATCCCAGTTATCGGCATACCGGTTGTTATGGATTGGAACAGAGTCAGTATGACCTTCCACCATAATACGCATGTTATTATCCCTGAGTACTTCCGATAGAATCTTCAACGCTTCTTTCCCTCTTTTATTAATATCTGTGCTGCCTGTCGGGAATAACAATTTATCATACATGGAAACATAAAGCTCACCTCCTCTTTCTTTTACCGTTATCTCATCAGGGGTGAAGCATTTAAGAGCGCTGCAAAGCTGCTGACGAATAGTTCCGACTTCAGTTTCTTCCATTTTCACAGCCTGCTGCAAGTCTGACAAGGCTTTTTGGTCTTTTTGCAATTCCTGATCTTTTTGCATCATTGTTCCCTGGTCATTTTTTTGAATTGATGCCAACTGTTTTGTCAGGTCATCATTTGCTTTCTGAAGCATAGAGTTTTTCTGCTCTAATGAGGCAGCCTGGTCTTTGTACTTTTTCAGTTCCGATTGTGATTGGGTAAATTTTTTTGTCGAAACGCAAGATGTTACCATCAAAAGAGCAACCGGAAGTAAAATCAGATTAATTCTCAAGGTTTTCATGGCTTTCTTTTTTGTTGATGATTGATTAATGGTTGAACAATATCTTTTTGTTAAACAGAACAAATTTACCCCTCCACTTAAGGGGTTTAATTAAAGTGTCATTAAAACAGGATTAAAATGTCATTAAAAAATTTCATTCCTTTCGTCAAATCTCTACCTTTATAGCATCAATTTTTATCCCGATTCGGAACAGGTTTGCAACATTGGTGCTGCAATTAACGATTTCCATCTGATGCGAACCTCATTCATCAATCAGATGGCTGAATACAAACCATATCAAATTATTTATTGAAAAATAATATTCCCATGGTTTACCTCTTAATCACTATTGCGTTTATATTGGGTTATTGCTGTATTATTTTCGAAAAGAAAATTAGCATCGATAAAGCAGAAACTTCAATTATAACGGGGGTACTTTGCTGGAGCCTTTATATTTTTTCAGGTGCTTCTTATACTTTGATTTCCGGACAATTAATGTCACATATGGGTGAAATTGCCGGGATCTTGTTTTTCCTGATAGGAGCGATGACAATTGTGGAATTGATCGATGCTCATGAAGGTTTTGCAATCATCTCATCGCGCTTGAAGTCAGGAAATAAAAGAAAACTTCTTTGGTTGATTGGGGTCACAACGTTCTTCCTTTCGGCTCTGCTGGATAATCTGACAACAACAATAGTGATGATACTTATGATCAGGACATTGATCAATGATGAAAAAGAAAGGTGGGTGTTCACCGGTATCATAATAATCGCTGCAAATTCAGGTGGAACCTGGTCGCCTTTGGGAGATGTGACAACTACCATGCTTTGGATCGGAGGTCAGATCACTCCCTGGAATATTGTTCACAGGCTTATCCTGCCCAGCCTGGTTAGTTTGATAGTGCCTTTAATTATGGCCACTTATATGATCAGCAGAAATAAAATGGAAATTCGTGACCATAAACAGGTGAAATCAGATGACGTTTCAAATTCTGAAAAAAACATGGTTTTGATCGTTGGAATCCTCGGTCTTTTCCTGGTCCCGCTTTTTAAATCATTAACACATCTGCCTCCTTTTATGGGAATGTTGCTTTCACTTGGAATTATCTGGTTATTTGTTGATTTACTTCACAAAAACAAAAATGAAGAAGTCAGAGACACTCTGTCAGTAATTGCTGCATTTAGGAGATTGAATATACCGACAATTCTTTTTTTTCTTGGGATTTTACTTGCCGTATCCGCACTTCAGTCTTCTTCTCTTTTAGACCAATGGGCTACTTCATTATCTAAATATATAGTGAATCAAAACATTGTGATCCTGATCATAGGAGGATTGTCTTCTGTAATTGATAATGTGCCGCTTGTTGCAGCAGTACAAGGAATGTACAGCTTGAATATTTATCCCACTGACCATTATTTCTGGGAATTCCTGGCATATGCTGCAGGGACGGGTGGAAGCATCCTGATCATAGGATCAGCCGCCGGCATAGCGGCAATGGGAATGGAGAAGATCACATTTTTCTGGTTTTTGAAACGATTTTCAGTTCTTGCTATTATGGGTTATATAAGTGGAGCAGTGACATATATACTTTTAAATAATTTCTTTAAGTAATGAGAAGTTTTTTGTATTTATATCTGCAATTTTTTATTGTTTTGATCCTTATGGTCATCCTTATTGGCATACTTTCATCGATATATCCTGCACTGAAGGTCTTGTGTCAAAATCCGGCAAAAGCAATCAGAAACGAGTAAGAAAACACCCATCTCAACTTTCATTACCCTCCGGATAATCGAATGATTTACCCCAATTTTGAGCAAGTTCTAAAGATAAAGGGTTTTCTTACCGGTTTAATCTCACATTAACCAGGTTATGGTGGGAAAAAGAAAGCTTTGAAACCGGTGACGAAACTGAAGCTCGTGGAATGAAGGATTTACAATTTATTGAAAGGGCTGAACTAAGTACCATGTCGGAACTCACTGAACTGACAATGGAAAGTGATAAGGTTGTTTCGTTCTAAAATTCATCTTAATTCCACCAAAAAAATAACCATTTTAGTGATCAGGCATTTTCGGTTTTTATAATTCCATCTTTTACTTTATTTTTTTCTTTTTACACTCTATTTTAAAACTTATCGTATATTTGCGATAAACAATTTCTATGGCATATACAAGCACGAATTATAAGCAAGAGGAGATTCAATTGACCCGGTTTGCAAA
>CAZUYY010000468.1:0-2841 GCA_964624935.1 uncultured Prolixibacteraceae bacterium | reverse complement strand
ACCCCACCCCCGGCCCCTCCCCCAAGAGGGAGGGGAGAAATGAAGAGTGTGAAGTGTGAAGTGTGGGAAAGGAAGTATTATACATTAATCGGTCGAAATGAAAAAGGTAATACGATTTTATCGTTTTTTTTTTCGGAGATGAATAAAAAAGTTTTCTGTACCTTCGTTAACGAATTACAAAAGAGTGATCAATACTTGTTGAATTGCTCATTTTTATTCTAAAATTGACTGAATGAAGATCTACCTGGTGGGCTATATGGCATCGGGAAAATCAAAGCTGGGAAAAGAGTTATCCGGCATGACAGGCCTTTCATTTTTTGATATGGATGAGATTTTCGAGGAAAGGTACCGGATCGGGATTGTCGATTTCTTTGATAAATACGGGGAGGATGCTTTCCGGCAAATTGAACATCAAATATTGCTGGAGACAGACTTGCTGGATGACACAATTATTGCTACTGGTGGAGGAACATTTTGCATTGATGAAAATATACGTTTCATCCAGTCACAGGGGGTTAGTATCTATATCCGGATGAATGCCAATGATCTTTTTAATCGCCTTAGAAGCATCAAAAAAAAACGTCCCCTTCTAAAGGATATTCCTTTATCAAACCTTGAACAGTTTATCAGGGAACAGGTTGAAGAAAGGGAACCTTATTACCTTCAGGCGGATCATGTCATTGAGGGCCCTGTAAACAATGCTGCGGAACTTGCAGCAATGATCATGGAAATTACCCGGTGACCCGGGACTTTTTCTCCAATAATGCGATGTTCTCAACATGCTGCGTCTGAGGAAACATATCCACCGGCTGGCATTCGATCAGGTCATAGTGATCTTTCATCAGGGCAATATCCCTCGCCTGTGTGGCAGGATTGCAACTCACATATATGATTTTACGGGGCGCTGCATTCAGGATTGATTTTACAACTTTTTCATGCATGCCTGTGCGTGGAGGATCGGTGATAATGATGTCGGCTTTGCCTTCCTTTTCATAAAAGTCAGGTGTGAGCAATTTCTCTGCTTCCCCGGCAAAAAATGAAGTATTCGTTATTCCGTTCCGTTGCGAATTCTCTTTGGCATCTTCCACGGCAGAGGGAACTGACTCAATTCCGACGACTTTTTTTACCGATCCTGCAATGAAACTGGAAATGGTGCCTATTCCGCAATAAAGGTCATAGACAGTCTCATTTCCTTTAAACCCTCCATATTCTCCTGCTTTCCGGTACAAATTGAATGCCTGGGTTGTATTGGTTTGAAAGAAAGATGCGGGGCCGATGTGAAATTCCACTTCCTTTTCTTTGTTAAAAGTCATCATTTTTTCAGTGATATAAAGATCACCTTTGTAAAGATGAAAAGGAAGATCATTTATAACATCATTTTTCTTTTCGTTTATGACATAACACAAGGAAGTGATCTCAGGAAATCTATGTGCGATGTGATCCAGCATTAGCTCAATCTTTTCCTTTTCATTTGTACGAAAAACAAAGATAACCATCACGTTACCGGTCAGTGTTGTCCGGATCAAAAGGTTGCGAAGGAATCCTTTCCATAACCTGACGTCATAAAAAGATAGGTTATGTGCCAGAGCATATTTCTTTGCTTCCAGTCGAATGGCATTTGATGGATCAGGCTGGAGATAACAATGGTTAATATCGAGCACTTTATCGAACAGCAGCGGAATATGAAATCCGAGAGCATTCATCGCCATGTCATCAACTTTTGAATTTCCCGTCCTGTCATTGGCAGTAAGCCACCTGTGATTTGAGAATGAATATTCCAGTTTATTGCGATAATAAGTGGTTTGTAGTGAGGGAAGGATCGGTCGGATATTGGCATTTTCTATTTTCCCGATCCTCTGAATGGCATCTTTTACCTGTTTTTGCTTATAATATAGTTGTTCCTCCTGCTTCATGTTCTGCCACCTGCATCCACCGCAGGTCCCGAAATGTTCGCAAAAAACATCCTGCCTTTTTTCAGAATATTTATGAAACCGGATGGCTTTTCCTTCCAGGTAAGATTTTTTCTTTTTGACAAGCTGGATATCCACAACATCACCGGGAACGACAAAAGGAACAAATATCACAAGTTCCCCGACCTTTGCAACAGCCTTCCCCTCAGCCCCGGCATCGAGGATCTCGATTTGCTCGAAAACTTTATCGATCATGTTGCGATATTTTTAATGCAGGAATGCAGGAATGTAAGATGATGAGACAGATTGCATTCCTGCAAGTCCTGGAATTCTGACAGGAACCATATACTTGTCAGTTTCAGATGTGCAAAGGTAAAAAAATCTCCTCTGCACCTTACAATGGATTTTATGCTAATTCTTACTCTCACTTAGATCTGATAGGGGATGTCTGTATTATGGACCCCGGCTCTCTACCAGTTCCTTTCTTCCGTTCATCATCATTTTAATATTTGCACTGATCATATCATCAATTATTGTTCATTTTATCACAATCAAGTTGCTGATAATGTGAATAAATGAAATGTTTTTATTGATTAAATTTAAATTAATCTAAATAAAATTTGGAAAATTTGGTTTTCAATGTATATTTGCGGCACAGTTTAATGAGAATTGATCTAAATAAAAATAGCTACATTTTTTACTTAGGATACAAACCATATCAGAAAACAGGAATGACAATTAAATCCAATACATGAAGAAAAGTTTGACCCATTTCATGCTTATTACTGGTAGTTTCCATCCTTCATCCTGGAGACATGTCAAAGTAACCCGGGAGAACAGGCGTTTCAGCTATATTTTTTTACAACTTATATTATTTTCTTGTTATCTGGTTTTATTTCCTGATTCAATGAGTGAAAAGGGAGTAGAAAAA
>CAZUYY010000467.1:0-2842 GCA_964624935.1 uncultured Prolixibacteraceae bacterium | reverse complement strand
AAGATGCGGGGGGAATTTTCCACTACCCATCCGGACGATGTGTTCCAGTACCTGCTTGCCGATTGCTTCAAACCCCGGTTTCAACTGGTATTCTTCTTCAAATTCAGAAATCTTCCAGCCAAACACATCACGGGTGTCGAATACCCCTGGATCGACTTCGCCATTGTAAAGAGAAATCCCTGTTCTGACGGGGGGCATGTATTCAGAATATGCACGTAAAGGAAAATTGTTTTCTCCTTTGAACCAGGGGAATCCTTCCAGAAATTCAAACCATCCATTGTTGTTCATGCTGATTATATTATGGGTTAGTATGGAATCTGCACGTCTGACATAGTTTTTGTACTGCTAAAGATCTTTTGTGGAAAGGACCCAATAAACGATTCCGACCATCACTAATGAATAGATCATAGGTACAGCGCAATCAATTAAGGAAATGTGTTCCTGGACATTTAATCCGATCAGCTTTTTAAGAATTGGGAAATAAGGATATTCAACTATGCGGATCACCGAATTGACCGGAAGGAATCGGGAAATGTTATTGGGTTGCAATTTTGGTATTTTCAGGACAAAGTAAAGAACGGGTTCGATGATGAGCGCATATAACGTAAAAAAGGCAATGGATAACCCCGTATTTCTCAGAAGAAACCCTATGAAAAATGCAAATATCAAAAATGTAAACATCTGGAAAAAGAACCCTACGGCAAAACTGATCTTTTTAAACATGATCGCAGTACTATAGCCTGCTGTATTGGCCATTCCAATGATAAGTATGGCAATAACAAGAGTGATCGTTATGAGCAATGAAAGAAAAAAGATCAGTTGTAATTTTGAGAGTAAAAATTCCCGACGGCTCATGCCATTTACAATATTCTGCCTGATGGTTTTATTTGTAAATTCATTGGTGATAAGAATTATTACCACAATGGCAGGAAGGATAAGAATGAACCGGATACTGGCAAAGAATGTCATCTTCTGCCAGATATCCGGGAATAAATAGATTGTGACATGGGGAAAGGGGATAGGGCTGTGTTTGCTGAAGTTATCAATCCAATTGTTGATTGTAAATCCGGCCATGAGGATCCCTAAAACAAGGAAAAGAAAATACAGTCCCATCAGGATCCAGAAGACCTTGTAAGTCAGTATCTTTTTTAGTTCTATCTTCAGTAGCTTGATCATAGATCAGGAATTATCATTTAAGAGTTCAAGAAAATGCTGTTCCAACGTTCTTTTCCGCTCGGCGAGATGAGTAAGCACAATACCTTGTTTATAAAGGAATTCATTGACGTCTGCAGGCCGTATCTGATCCTTCAGATAAACGAGCCATTTTCCTTCTGATTTAACAATGGAAGCGAAACCCGGGTAATGTGAAATAGCTTCGTGCACTTGTTCCATATCATCGGCCGCTACCTCGAGCAGTTCCGAAACCGCAAGCACATCGCGGACTTCCCCATCAAACAATATTCTGCCTTTGTTTAAAACAGCCACGTGTGAGCAAATCTTCTGGACTTCATCCAGCAGATGGCTTGCAAGGATAATCGTAGTACCTTTTTGTGCCACCGTTTTGATCAGATCACGGATCTGTGCGATTCCCTGTGGATCCAATCCATTTGTCGGCTCATCAAGTATGAGAACATCCGGGTTACCCAGCAATGCCGAGGCAACGGCCAGCCTTTGTTTCATCCCGAATGAAAAGTCACGGAAATGATCATTCCTGCGATCATACAGCCCTGCAATCTGAAGCACTTCCTCAATATCGTCGTATGGCTTATCCCTGATATCTGCAACAATCTTTAAGTTCCTTACTGCACTCAGATAAGGAAAGAAATTCGGGCTTTCAATAACAGATCCTATGTGTTTCCTGCTTTCTTTTGATGGCGGTTTCCCGAACCATTCAAATGTACCGTTATCCGGTTTTATCAGATCAAGAAGAATACTTAACGTCGTCGTCTTACCGCTTCCATTTGGACCCAGTAACCCAAATACCTGGCCTTTCTGAATTTCAATGAAAAGGCCATTCACGGCTTGAATTCTACCGTATTTCTTTGAGATTCCATTTATAGATAGTACTTTTTCCAAAATGCAGTTATTTGGATGTGATGAATGGTTGTAAGACGATAAATCACATAGATTGTTACATTAAATATTGAGCCACTTCGAAAGTTCTTTTTTTTCACCGCAAAGAACCCCACCCCCGGCCCCTCCCCCAAGAGGGAGGGGAGAAATGACCCCACCCCCTGACCCCCTCCCCCAAGAGGGAGGGGGAATGATGGTATTTTGAATTATGACTTCTAAAGAGACCTGGCTTCTATTTCATTTTGAAGGATTTTAAGGACCTCATCAATATTGTCTGTGATCTCTTCATTTTTAAAACGGATTACCTTTAATCCTGATTTTTCAAGTTCATAGGTTCTGTTTTCGTCATGTTCTTTATTTTCATCACTGTCATGAATACTACCGTCAATCTCAATGACAAGTTTTGCTTCGTGACAATAGAAATCTACAATGAATTGACCAATAGGATGCTGACGACGGAATATTATTCCTGAAAGTCTTTTCTTTCTTATATGATTCCATAAAATATTTTCAATTGGCGTCATTGCATTTCTCAGAGATCTTGCTCTATTTAAAATCTCCCTTCGGGAACCATAGTAGAAACCACGATCAATCGATTTCCCCAGATATGCCATAATTTGGAATATTAATATTCCTGGCCATGCCCATCCCCAAAGAAGGAGAGGAGTTATGGATAAGAAAGAGTCGTGTATTAATCCGCTGAAATGAAAAAAGTAATATTATTTTATGGAGTTTTCTTCCCCCTCCCTCTTGGGGGAGGGGGTCAGGG
>CAZUYY010000466.1:2517-2843 GCA_964624935.1 uncultured Prolixibacteraceae bacterium | reverse complement strand
AAGTTGTCTTGTGTTCAATCGTAAATCGTCAATCAAAAAATTCAATCGGGAATCGAAACTCGTCCAATCGTAAATCATTTTTTCGCTCCAGCACATCAAAATAAGATTTAGCCAAAATTTACGATTGTTGGGTAATAATGAGTTAATTTTCGTAACTTTGTATTATGATTAAAAAAGATAACCGGGTAGTCACTATCGATAATGACATTTTAGGTGGAATTCCTGTATTCACAGGTACAAGGGTTCCGGTGAAATTTTTCTTCGAGTACATTGAATCGGGAGAAACCCTGGATGAATTTTTATTCAACTTTCCCACAGTCAAAAAA
>CAZUYY010000466.1:0-2507 GCA_964624935.1 uncultured Prolixibacteraceae bacterium | reverse complement strand
ATGTTATCCGTGGCATCCGTGCCATCCGCGGTTCAATTACTCGAAATTGCTGAAAGCCTTATCATCAAACAAGTCCCTGATGAAAATTTTGCTTGACGAAAACATTCCAAGACGGCTCAAGTTTGATTTTGATACTAATGATGAGGTCATTTCGGTTCAGGAAATGAACTGGCAAGGGAAAAAGAATGGAGAGCTTTTGGGGTTAATGACTTTAAAAGGCTTTGATGTTTTTATCACTTTGGATAAAAATCTTCAGTGTCAACAGAACCTTAAAAGATTTTCTATTCAGATAATAATCCTGGTTGCATCAGATACCAGATATCAATCTTTGGAAAATTTAGTTTCAAAAGTCAAACAAGCACTTGCAGGAAAAATATCAAGCCAGATATTAGTAATATCATAATCCTTTTAGAAAAAACAGAGTAACAGAGTCATAAAGTGACAGTGTGAAATCGTGACGCGAAAAATGCGGACAGGCGGATAAGCGAATTTGTTAACTGGTGAACTGGCGAACTGGTGAATTGGTGAATTGGTGAATTGGTGAACTGGCGAGTTATATGAGTCGGCAGTCCACAGTTAGCAGTTTTTGAACATGGTGACGCGTGACGAGATAAAAATGTCAAGTCGGCAAAAGAATATAATACCGCTCTGATGGAGCGGGAAAAGATTATATGTTTGTTGCTACGAAAATATTGCTCCGCTGGAGCAAGTTGATGATGGAGAATAGAGGATTAAGAATGGAGATATGATCGGTGCACCAGTGCACCAGGTAACAGAATTTATCAAAATGTATCAAATGGATAACAGCTAACTTTCAATCCGACAAACAGGAATCAATACAATCACATTTTCTTACTATGTAAGTTCCTGTATGCAGCTTCCCGGCTTGAATATGCTATACTATAATCCGGGTCAATCCCGATTGCAGAAGTATAATCGGCTATTGCCTTATCCCACTGTCCTATGTACCCGTACGTAATGCCACGGTTGTAATATGTTTTAGCAGATTTTGGATCAAGTTCGATTGATTTAGAGAAATCGTCTATTGCTTTGTTCCACTGTCTCATATAGTAATAGGCATTTCCACGATTGTAAAAAGCTGTGGCATATTGTTTAGAAATTTCGATGGTTTTGGAGAAATCTGTTATAGCTTGGTCCCACTGTCCGAGGTTACAGTTTGCGATGCCACGGTAGTTATAGGCATCTGCATATTTCGGGTCAATTTCGATCAATCTGGATTCATCGGCAATCGCTTTGTCCCACTGTCCAATGCTGCCATAAGCAATACCCCGGTTATACAAGGCTACAGTATATTTCGGGTCAATCATTATCACTCTGGAGTCATCGGTTATTTCCTTGTCCCACTGCTCAAGGTTACCGTAAGCAATACCACGATTGGAATATGCTGTAATACAATTGGGGTCAATCTCAATCGCTTTCGAATAATCTACTATTGCTTTGTTCCACTGCCCAAGTTTTCCGTAAGCAACACCACGATTGATATAAGCATCCAAGTCCTCCGGGTAAATACTAACTGCCTTTGAATAATCGGCAATCGATTTATCCCATTGCCCTAAATAATCGTAAACCATGCCAAGGTTATAAAGTGGTCTGGGTTTATCCGGAGATTTTGATACAACGTCACTCCAAAGGGTAAGATCATCTTTCCAGACTTTATTTCTTTCATAGGTCAGGTAGGAATTTGATACTACGATGATAACAAAGATGGAAATTGCAAGGTATTTATGTTTATTCCAGAGTAAAAGGTAGATGCCCGCAGAAAGAATCAGAAAAAAACCAAATGATGGAAGATAAGTCCTGTATTCGAAAATGACATCATGGATAGGAATAAAGCTTGATTCGATCGATAAGGTAATGAAGAACCAGAAAATGCCAAAAGAGATGATCCTGTGTCTTTTATAAATGAATAAAGCCAACAGGATCAATGATAAAAGTATCGAAAAACTTATCAATGTTCTTGCTTCAAAAAAAGAATTTGAGATTGGGAAGTCATAGTCTAAATTCTGACTCAGAGGCAAACATAAAAGCCGGATATATTTCAGGATGACACTGAGTTGTGTGAAAAAATAATTACCCGGGGTTAAGGTGTAAGGATTACCCCCACCCGGCAGGATTGGTTTGAAAAAGCTGAAAGAATGACTAAAGGGTATGATAAATAATATAGCCAGGAATGCTACCAATAAAATTATCACCCGATAATCTGTAAAATTCATTGAAAATTTCTTTGTCCCTACGAAGACTATTTCAAAAAGCAGGATGGTGAAAGGGAGTGTGAAAGCATTTTCTTTTGTCAGCATAGCCAACACGGCGGAGACCAATGAACCGGTAAACAAAAGGATCTTAGATGTATTTCCATTATCTGAGAGCCTGGCCTTAATATAAAGAGACAAGGAAAGAAGATAGAACATGGCAACCATGGTAACCTGCCGTTGATAGATATAGGTTACAGACTGGATAGCCAAAGGATGATAAACGAAAAGTAAAGC
>CAZUYY010000465.1:0-2849 GCA_964624935.1 uncultured Prolixibacteraceae bacterium | reverse complement strand
AGGGGGAACAAGATTATTTACGATTTGCGATTGTGGATTTACGATTATTCGCCCCTGCCGGCAGGTGGACAAAAAATATATCCGATTTTTACGTCTTTTTCTTTAGTGTCTTCGTCTTTGTGATGATAGGTGTTGTGGTTTTAACTTTAAAGATAAAATTGATGAAAATACGGCTGTTATTTTTTGCAGTTATTCTTTTGATTGGGAAAGAGGGCGCTTTTACGCAAATCATCAATGTACCGGGAATTGCGGATTCAAATTATTTTGCGGAAGATAACTGGGGGAACAGGATCAACCTTAGCGACAGTATCCGGGCTAAAACAACGTTGATCGTTCCTGTATCGACTTCAAATTGCGGGTATTGTCTGATCGACGGGTATTTCGTTGAAAAGAACTATATGGAGGCAAACAGTTTGAATGGCGGGGCTTGTTTTCATCAATGTCTGTTTAATTCTCAACTGGATGTTTATGCTTTTGAAAAACATTTCCGATGGAACAGACCGGTTCTGACTTATCCTCCTTCGTTGCATAAATTTCATGAAGACGGGTTTCCGACAGTTCTTGCTTTCAGAGACGGACAGCAGGTTTTAAAGACTTACTACAATTATGACAATTACCCTGATCTCAGAAAACTTCTCTGGACGGGAATACAAACCATGACCCCGACCGGAAACCTTCACCTGGCAGAGAGATTTTTTTTAGAAAATGGAAAATTTGACGGGGTTATGGTTTTTCCTGCGGGGAAACAGATCAACAAGGAGGCCGTTGAATCGGGTATCAAATGGAAGGCTTATTATTGTAAAAACATCGACAGTCTGACGACAGAGGATCTGCAGAAACATCTGATGTTTACAGGAAAGTTTACATCCAAGGAGCTGTCCGGTTTCTTTCAGCAGAAGGATGTCCCCTTTCATTTTTCAGAAAAAAATATTGAGACAGGAGAATACAGCTTTCCTTTTGACTCTGCGGGTATATTCGCATGGTTTATCAATCCTTTTAATCCTGAGAAGTATGTCATTCTGCATATTTCAAATAATCAGCGATCTTACAGACAAACCAATTACCTTGATTTTGTGATCTTTTCGGGCAAGGACTCGATCCATTCCAAACAGTTGTTGTACGGTCAGTACCGGCAGGAAGGGACAAGACTCTCTGTTGTTCCAGAAAGGACATTCAGCGATGTCGTGTTGCAGGAATATTGTAAAACCTATTGCCGGATACCCGTTCCGAAGCACTATTCCGATCATGCAGACCGGTACAAGGAATTAACTGCAATCAAGACCGTGACCGATTCCGGGACAAAATGGACGATCGGAAACGGAGATTGCCGTTTTCCCGATATCATTTCCGATGGGAAGAGGAATACTTATGTCGCATATGAAGAGCGCGGAGACATCGTCCTTACACGGATAACAAATGACAAAGCGACCCATTTTTTTATTGAAACAAACGAGACCGACAGTTACAATCCTGTTGCAGCCTTTGACGGACAACGGGTCTGGGTATTTTACCTGAATAACAAGGATGACTATTACAGGGTATATGCCCGTTTTTTAGCGGACGATGTTCTTTCGGATGAGCTATTGATCTCGGATAAAGGAGCTTTTGATGTGAATACCCTCCATGTCGCTTCGAGGGATGGTGAATTAAGCGTGATCTGGTGTGAATGGAAGGCGAATTACCGGTACCTGAAGATGCGAAGAATAGTACAGGGCGCGATGCAGGAACCGAAGCTTGTTCAGCTTGCTTCCCCAAAGTACACCGATAATTACTGGAATGCCTGGTGTCCGTCGCTTTATTATTTGGCAAACGGCGATTTATGGGGGGCGTGGAATCAGCATTATCCGGGACTTTTTTGTGTCATCGCAGGAAAGATCAATGAGATGCCTCAGCCGGTGACAACGACGGCAGAAAAGATGGATGATTGGGAAATCGGCGGTTATCCCTGTATCTTCACCAACCGGGATGATAAGAAATTTATCGTTTACGAATCGGACGGATGGGATACTTACACCAAGAATACTGCCCAACAGATAAAGATCACTACCTTTAATGATGAATTGAAAAGATGGAGTGTGGCATCAATTATTTCTGATGGCCGGCAAACGTTTCTGAACCAGACACCGGCGGCAGTGTGTGATGAAAGGAATAACCTGATCGTATGCTGGAGCGGACGACCTGAAGGTGAACATCCGACCTGGGGTATTTATCTCACGATGAATATTGAGGGGAAATGGACAAAGCCGGTATGCATTTCAAAACAAAGCGTACCTTCACGGCATCCCCGCATCGTTTACGATAAGAAAGCCAAAGAGCTGTGGGTAAGCTGGCATGCAGGCACCGGCAGTGAGATGAAGACAGAAGCGCTACGAATCAATGAGCATGACTTCCTAAAAAAACTAAGAACCGATGAATGAAAGTCCCGAAAAGTTTCCCCAGACTCCCGCAGAACTTGGTGAATTTGTGAAGAAGAACCAGGACAGGCTTGTGAGGCATGCTTTTTTCAGGTTGGGGGACCGGGAAGAGGCGGAAGATGTTGTGCAGGAGGTCATGATCAGGATGTACCAGGAGAGAGAAAGGAAGCAGCATGTTGAACAGGCGACATCGTATGTTTTCAGGATGGTTTTTAACTCTTGCCTGGATCGGCTGAGGAAGAAGGCGAGAGATAGGTCAGAACGAATTGATGGCATGGAAGTGCTACTGGCTGACGGATCAAACCGTGAGACCGAAATCATTGCGAGGGAAGAGTTTCTCAGGATCAACCGGTTGTTAGAGTCTATTCCTTTTGAGCAGGGAGAGGTGCTGCGGATGAGGATCATTGATGAAATGAGTTTCGTGGAGATTGCGGA
>CAZUYY010000464.1:0-2849 GCA_964624935.1 uncultured Prolixibacteraceae bacterium | reverse complement strand
GATTGTTTAAAATGTTCTTTCCGGAATTCAAAAGAAAGTAAAATAAATGGAATCGTTGCCAACTTCAGGTTTTCACGGACAAAATTAAACATCTTAAATCCTGAGCCTCCGGTAATAAAGATTTCACAGAGTATGGCATCCGGAAGAATTCCGGATTCAAGATATTGAACAGCAGAGAGGGCATTTTGTTGAACGACCAATGAAATCTCCGGATTGGTACTGAGAAAATCAATGCCTTCAGATGAACTTCCGATATATAAGATATTCATTTTATTTTATTTTACCATTTATTTGCAATTTGGATAGGATCCAGGTTTTTTTTAATCAATTCTTCAAGTTCTTCAGGGTTGAAGGGTTTTGCCAGGAAATCCTGTGCTCCCAGCCGGTAACATCTGACACGGTCAGGGCTGCTTTCACTACCGGACAGCATGATCACCGGTGTATGCTTTGTATAACCGCGCTGGCGAATCTTTTCCAGAAACTGGTAGCCATCAATATTAGGCATCTGGATATCACAGATAATCAGGTCGGGCAGGTTACCCTCAAGCCATTCGAGCGCCTCAAGACCGTCGCGCTTGATGATGACATCGTAAGTGTTATTCAAAATATTATCAAGCAAAAAGCAGATGGTTTGTTCATCGTCGATGACCAGAATTTGGTGTTTCATAATCTTTCCTATTTAAATCCTTTCAGCAGCAACCACAACTTCGCTTCTCCGGCAAGATGGAAAGAATTAATCCATTTTGCCGGTCAGGAAGAATGAATCTTCTTGTATTGTTCAAGTTCTTTGATGAGGGTTCCGCTGGCTGTCGCAAATTGAGCGAAAACTTCATTCATGTTATTATTCAGCTTGTTTTTCGCCATCTTTTCGAGTTGGTTCCATGAATCAGGGTCAGTATTTCTGAGCAGAGAATTATCATTCACCTTTTTTTTCCCCATCAATTCAAGGTTGAATGCAAGCTTTCTTGATTCATTGTCACCGAACCTGGCACAATCCGTTTTCAGGTCATGTGCAATATAATCAATTTGGTGAAAATCTTTTTCTTCAACACTTTTTCTCAGTTCCGAAATTCTTTCGGGATAATCCTTGATAAACATATCAATCAATTCCGAAATAACAGAAATATCAAAACCACTAAGATACATATTGAATAAATTCCAATCAATCATAGGTGTCAGATTTTAGGGTTCCCGGGACCAGAGTTTATCTGGTAGTATCGATCCCGATACAGAAATAGTCAAAACCCTTAGCTTTCATTTCAGCACGGTCATAGATGTTTCTTCCGTCAAAGATCACCTGTGTTTTTAATAATTTCCGGATGACGTTGAAATTCGGGAATTTGAATTCTGCCCATTCGGTAATAAGAACAAGACAATCCGCATCAATCAGCACTTCATACTGGTCTGCGGCATAGATGATTTCATCCCCGAGAATTCTTTTGGCTTCCTCCATGGCTGCCGGATCATATGCTTTTATAGTTGCGCCGGCATCACGAAATTTTTTAATCAAAACCAGTGAAGGCGCTTCACGCATATCATCCGTCATGGGTTTAAAAGACAGACCCCAAAAAGCGATGGTTTTGCCTTTCAGGTCGCCGTTAAAATATTTATTAACCTTATGGAACAATACTGATTTCTGGTCTTCATTCACCTCTTCAACAGATTTTAAAACCCGCAACTCATATTTATGATCATGTGCAGTATGAATCAGCGCTTTTACATCTTTTGGGAAACAGGATCCTCCATAACCGATGCCGGGATAAATGAATTTCTGTCCTATTCTGGAATCAGATCCTATCCCTTTTCTTACCATATTAATATCTGCACCAACAATTTCGCAAAGATTTGCGATATCATTCATAAAGCTGATTTTTGTTGCAAGCATTGAATTAGCTGCATACTTTGTCATTTCAGCAGAAGTAATATCCATAAAAATTACCGGGTGACCATTCAGGGTAAAAGGTTTATACAAACTTTTCATCACCTCTTCTGCCCGTTGCGAATCCAATCCCACGACGATACGGTCAGGTTTTAGGAAATCATCAACGGCAGCGCCTTCTTTAAGGAATTCAGGATTGGAAGCAACATCAAATTCAATATCCACCTTGCGTTTTATCAACTCTTCCTGAACAGCCATCCTGACCATCTTAGCTGTTCCCACCGGGACCGTGCTCTTTGTCACAATAAGCAAATAATCTTTCATGTGTTTTCCACAATCTGCGGCGACACCCAGCACATATTTCAGATCTGCGCTTCCATCTTCATCCGGCGGAGTGCCCACTGCAATGAAAACCACTTCACAATCAATCAACGCCTCCGCAAGGTTTGTAGTAAAATGCAACCGGTCTTTTTTCTGGTTCCTGTGTACCATTTCCTCAAGTCCCGGTTCGAAAATAGGGATAACCCCCTTTTTGAGATTCTCAATTTTCATCTGATCGATATCCACACAAGTGACATCGATTCCAACTTCAGAAAAGCAGGTTCCGGTGACTAAACCGACATAACCGCTGCCGACAATAGTAATTTTCATGGTTTTGGTTTTTAATTTGTGACAATTAAGATCTTTCACGTGAATCGAATTCAAAATTACGGAATTATTGGCTTTAGAAAACACAATTAATAAATGTTTATAAATGTTTTTGTTTGTTCAATTAATTATCTTTGTCCTTTATTACTCCTTACGTGGCCATTATGGCTATCCAATCGTTTTCAAATCCGGATTTCATGAAGACACAACTTAAATTCATCTCCTTGTTTTTTTCTTTACTCGGATTATTAATCCTTTTCTATCTGTTACATCTGTTCATCATGAATAAGGAACAGGCATTATCTTTTCAACTCAAAGAAAA
>CAZUYY010000463.1:0-2849 GCA_964624935.1 uncultured Prolixibacteraceae bacterium | reverse complement strand
AATTAGGAATGCACAAAATCGGTAAATAAGAATGCAGAAATTCGGTAAATAAGAATGCAGGATTTCGGTAAATAGGAATGCAAGTTTCTTCCTTTCGTTAAGTTTCCATTTAAAAAAGTTAGAGGTTTAAGAGCAAATTGACAATTGTCAATTTGCTCTTAAAAAGCCTCAATATAATTTATCTGACTTTTGGGGTCTAACCCAAATCAGTCAGTTATGGAAAAATTTATTCACAAATGGATTATGTATTACGAAGTACACCATCAACACCTAAACGGAATGACCCCGTCACAGATAGCTTCATTTTTGGTGATGGATACCCGAACGGTTAAAAAACTATTAGCCATGAACGAACAAGAGTTTATAGATTCTCAAGAGAAATTGTCGACAAGGACAAAGAAACTCTCCCCCTATGAGGATTACATTAAGAGCCGTCTGGAACTTTGTCTGGATGCTTCTTCTGCGCAGGTACACGACTGGTTGAAAGAACATTATCCTGCCTTTCCCAAGGTAAGCATAAAGTCGGTTTACAACTTTGTATTGTATGTTCGCAACAAACATCAGTTACTAAAAACATTTGACACCAGAGCGTACAACCAGGTTGAGGAGCTGCCATATGGTCAGCAGGCTCAGGTTGACTTTGGCGAATATAATATGACAGACGAGGATGGACATCGCAAAAAGGTTTACTTCTTTGCCATGGTACTATCGCGTTCACGGTACAAGTTTGTATTATTTAATGAGCATCCGTTTACCACTGAAACAGCAATTGCGGCGCATGAAGCTGCTTTTGTATTCATTGACGGTTACCCAAGGGAACTTGTTTATGATCAGGACAAATTGCTGCTGGTTAATGAAAATAAAGGCGACCTGCTCCTCACCGGGGCTTTCCGTTCCTATTGCCAAAGCCGGCCATTTAAGATACGTTTCTGTCGGAAAAGTGATCCTCAGAGCAAAGGGAAAATAGAAAACGTGATAAAATATGTCAAGTATAACTTTCTCAGGGGGCGGGGGTATTATGGCATACCGGTACTGAATGATCAGGCGATTGATTGGCTGGATCGAACTGCAAATGACAAGGTACATTCTACCACGTTGAAAATCCCAAAACAGGAATGGGAGCTTGAAAGAGTATTTCTTTTTCCGTTAAAACTACCTTTTGACTTTGCCAGGGAAAACCCAGCTTACAATGTAACAAAAGATAATGTTATCCATTTTAAGGGCAGCACATACACTGTTCCCGATGATACGTTCCAGAAACCAAAAACAGAAGTATTCGTCCGGCAACAGAATGATTACCTGAGCATCTTCAATAACGACGGGGAAGAAATTGCCCGGCATACGATATCACTGCTCAAAGGACAGCAAGTGAGAAACAACAACCATAAACGTGATCCCAGCAAAAAAATAAAGGAGCTTATCGTTCAGACTGCACAATTGTTTACCGATCAGAATAAGGCCATAGGGTATCTTGAAAATATTCACAAGCAAATGCCCCGCTATGTCCGTGACCAGGTTAACATGGTTGCATCAGCAGGAGACAAATATACAAAAGAAGAGATGGACAAAACCCTGGTTTACTGTCTTGAAAATAACCTGCCCAAGGCCGCAGATTTTGAACCAGTATTGCTTTCTATCCAACAACAAATTGTGGTACCGTCGGCATTGAATAAAGAGGGATTACAGCTTCAAAATAGCAAGTACCATATCCAGCCACAAACCAGCAAGATATCAGATTATAAACAAATTCTTTAACTATGGAAACAAAAACAGAAAACCTGTGTAACCTTGCACGACAACTCAAACTCACCGGAGCAGGTGGCGCATTGAATGATCTGCTCATCAGCGCCCAGGAAAATCAGATCAGTTATCTTGATTTTGCCTTCGGGTTACTTAACGCGGAGATCGATCACCGTAACCGGCAAAACCTTGCCAAGAGACTCCGAAACGCAAAACTGCCTGCCGATCATAACCTGGATCAATGGCAGGAAAATCATCTCAGTGGAATATCTAAAAAACAATTAACCCAACTGCGCGAATGTATCTGGCTTGAACAAAATTTTAATATCATCCTGATGGGACCCAGCGGTGTAGGAAAATCGTTCATCGCTGCCGGGCTTTGTTATGAAGCGTTGCTCAAAGGTTACAGAGCCTGCTTCAGGACAATGGAACAACTCATTCATTTGCTGAAAATGAAAGATATCACAAAATCGGCTGCCCGGGAATATGGGGCTCTTCTCAGAGCTGATCTTATGGTCATCGATGATATAATGATGTTCCCCATTGAGCACAAACAGTCGGTAACATTGTTCAATCTCATTGATCATCTTCATCAGAGTGCCTCTATTGTCGTCACAACCAATAAAAGTCCCGATGAGTGGGTCAAAGTACTTGATGATGAAGTGCTGGCTGCAGCAATCCTGGACCGTTTACTTTTTAAATGCGAAGTAGTGAAATTATCCGGTAAATCGTTCCGGCTGGAAAACAGAAAAACGATCTTTGAAAATATCGTTCTTTAATTTTTTGTTTCTTTGCAAATCGGAAATTAACGATGCAGATTTACTTGCATTCTTATTTACCGAAATCCTGCATTTGTAATTACCGTTTACATCAACTTGTGCCAGTATGGCGTTGACACTATATTTTGTATATACCTCAAGTAATCATTCCTGAGTTCTGCAGACTCAATATCGAGATTTGTGATGTTTTAATTTTGCCTACTATATTCGTTTTTCGGTTTACAAATTCAAGAGTCAATCATGTTTCCACCAAATTTCCTTAACTATATCGACTGGTGTTCTGTTTTGATCATTTGCATTTGCAAGTTGCCATCCATTATCAAATTTCTT
>CAZUYY010000462.1:0-2855 GCA_964624935.1 uncultured Prolixibacteraceae bacterium | reverse complement strand
TTCAGGGTTCCGGCCTCCTGAGCCGGAAGAAGCTCATATGCTTTTAAGAGCACGATATAATATAAAAATGGATTCAAAAGTCCCAGGAAAGCTGAACTTATCAGTTCTTCTTTTTTAATCTTCTTTAGCAGGTTCAATTTTCTCTGGAAAAGCAAGACTATGAATAATACCGTCACTGCCACAAAAGAAGAACATAGCAGAAGGGTCAGGAAATCCATATAGCGCAGTGATATCTTGAAGGCAGACCCGATGGTCGACCAACAAAGTACTGCGAGCAGAGCATATGTATACGCCTGGCGTTGTTGCTTCATCCGGCAAAATTGAATGTTTTTTTCTATATTTGTATCAATTTTCATAATGATTACGTAAAAAGGATGTTAATCCTTTTTTTTATCGCTATTAAAAAATCTGAATATGAAAAAACTTGCTGTTGTTGCCTTAGGCGGTAATGCGTTATTGCAGAGTGATCAGAAAGGTACTATTGATGAACAGGAAGCCAATGTACTGGCCACTGCCAGGAGCCTGGTAAAATTGTTGGACCGGGATTATAACATCGTAATAACGCATGGAAATGGCCCACAGGTTGGAAATATCATGCTCGCCAATTCAGCCGGATACAAAATGTTTGGCATCCCTGAAATGCCACTGGACATCTGCGTAGCTTATTCACAAGGATTTATCGGTTACATGATTGAACAACAACTGAAGAATGTTCTCCAGTCATTGGATATGGAACGTGACATCATCACAATTACCACCCAGGTCCTTGTAAATAAACTGGATCCGGCTTTCAAACATCCTACTAAACCAATTGGTCCTTTTTATTCGAAGGAAGAAGCTGAAAATTTCATGGCAGAAACCGGCGCAGTTTATAAAGAAGACTCCCGGGAAAGAGGCTGGAGAAAAGTGGTTGCTTCGCCAAAACCATTGGTCATTATCAATAAGAAAACCATTGAAAAGATCGGCCGGGAAGGAAATATTGTGATTGCTGTAGGTGGCGGAGGTATCCCTGTTCATTATGTTGAAACCAACAAATTACAGGGTATCGATGCTGTCATTGATAAAGACCTTGCTTCGGCTCTCCTTGCTTCACAGATCAACGCAGATAAATTTTTTATCCTGACAGATGTTCCCAAAGTTTGCCTGAATTATAACACGCAGCAGGAACAAACCATCGACCGGATGACCATTGCCGAAGCCCAGCAATACCTTGACGAAGGCCAGTTCCCTGAGGGAAGCATGGGCCCCAAGATCCGTGCCGCCATCCGCTTTGTTGAAAATTCAGGGAAAGACACCATTATCACGAAAACAACCATGCTTGGGATTGATAACGGGGGAACGAGAATTACACTTGTTTAATTGATGCTGGATGCTGGATGCTTGTTACTGTGTTACTTTACGATCCGAAACTCCCCTCCCTCTTGGGGGAGGGGCTGGGGGTGGGGTGCATTGTACACCCGTCCGCTTTTTTACTCTGCGAACACCATCTTCTTTACTTCCAGTCCGTCGATCTTTAATAGTTCATTTTCCAACTTTATGTACTCTTTCGGGTCGCCGGTAAGTTCGAGAAGGATCATGCCGGTAGGGGAGGAGAATTCTTCAGTAACATCGTGAAGTCCAAGCCGGGTGCGGATGATGCATCCGAATTTTGTAAGAATTGGCTGGATTAATCCTGCTTCTTTAACACGGTCGGAAATGTGGATGCCCAGGATCCAGATATCTTTATTTGCCATATTGTAAATGTTTAGGTTCTTAATACTGAAAAGTCATCTTCTGAACTTCAATCCCTCCGATCTCCCGGAGGGCATTTTCCAGTTTATCACATTCCTCAGATTTCCCTCTGAGCTGAAGTAGCATCACGCCAACACGGCTGCAAACATTATCACTGACTTCATGAAATCCCAACCGGGATTTAATAATGTGAGCATACTGTGACAACACTTGTTGTGTCATCCCTGCTTCTTTAATCCGGTCAGTTATGAGAAGACCGATGATCCTTAATTCTGTCATATTAGTTTATAATGTTTATGAACTTAAAAGTAGAGATCTCGTTTTCCTTCTTTGACCAGTCTTAGCTTTTCAATGAGTTTATCTTTAAACCCATCCGGGTCCATTTCTGCGAGTTTTTCTTCCAGTAACTTTTCTCCTTTGATCTTTGTTCCGGCGGGGGCGTAATCTTCAAGGTATTCAGCAAGGGTGAGCATTGCATTGGGCTGGCAAAAACGTTTTATGAATCCCGGGACTGAGAACTCCATGAAGTGTTCGCCTGTTCTTCCTGCCCGGTAGCAGGAGGTGCAGAAGGACGGGATGTATTTGTGATCGATCAGTTCTTCCATGATCTCATTAAGCGGACGGCTATCATTGATCTGGAACTGCTCAAAATCTATATCCTGGTCTGTGTTTCGTTCTTCATTCTGTTTCTGCTTGGAATAACCGCCCATTTCGAGGTTAGTTCCGCCGTCGATCTGTGATACACCATACTGAAGGATCTCATCACGAATGATTGCAGGTTCACGTGCAGTCAGGATCAGTCCTGTATAGGGAACTGCAAGACGCAGAATTGCGATCAGACGGGTAAAGTCGTAATCGCTGACCATATGGTCTTTTTCAATATTCAGTGAAGAAGCATATTGGATCCTTGGGAAAGAGATGGTATGAGGGCCAACGTTATAACAGGCCTCAAAATGGTTGGCATGACGCAGAAGACCTAATACTTCGAATCTCCAGTCATAGAGTCCGAACAAAGCTCCGATGCCCACATCATCGATCCCTGCTTCCTGTGCACGGTCGAGAGATGTAAGCCGCCATTCAAAATTGCGTTTTATCCCTCCAAGGTGTACTTTATGATAAGTCTC
>CAZUYY010000461.1:0-2859 GCA_964624935.1 uncultured Prolixibacteraceae bacterium | reverse complement strand
ATTGAAACGGATCCTGACCTGTTCAGCAAGCATTGCCAGCAATCCCAATTCTCCTTTTTCATAAAGCAATATTCCTTCTTCCGGGAGGATCCGTTTTCCTTCAATGACCTTAAATGCGATTTTCTTAAGGGATTCCGGTAACCTCGATTCAATTATAAATTGTTCACTGAAAACACTTTCCATCCGGCTATTGTCTGATCATTTTCAAGATGGATACTGATCCGGGAAATGTAACCCGAAGAAAATACAGACCGGAAGACAATCCCGGGAAAGAGAGGGATATGGGTGAGGATCCTGCAGGTGTCACAGTCCCTGACCATAGAGTCGTTCCCATTAGGTTCAGGACTTCAATTCCTGCCGTTTGTCCGTCCATTCCGATAATTTTAACCCGGATTTTGTCAGTAAAAGGATTAGGCGAAAGTTGTATGGATACGTTTTTAAAAAGAGCCGGTACACCCAATGCTGTCCCTGGGATAAACAAAATCCCAGTACTGTCAGGGTCAAGCCAGTCTTTTAACCGTGTCGTGGAATCGGTTCCGTCCTGATCCCACGACCAGGAAAATTTTCCGTAATAATCCGGCAGATCGAGACTGCTGGAATCACAATCAGAATCTCCTCCTGTGAGGGCGCCCACGATCCTGCCAAGGTTATCAAATATAGGTGATCCTGAAGACCCGGGTTCGGTGACGCCATGACCATCGGCCGTTTGGATCCAGGTAACCTCCCAGTGACAGGGATTAGGATTTCCGGGGTAATTTGCGGTGATCAGCGGCTTATCATAGGTGGAAATTTTTTTCAGATCACCTTCGGGATGATGAATACAAACTCCGGACGGGCTTGCCGTGTCTTTCCGGCTCCATCCATTGTAATAGACATTGAAAGTATCAGGAATATTCTGGTTCAACAAAACCAGGCAAAAGTCAGATCCGGTTTCGCCTCCATTTCCGCCATGCGACTTCAGCGTAGCGCCGGTCATTGTTTTTGGCACAGGATAATTGTTGGGAGCAGGATTCGCGCAAGTGGGTGATTGATAATCGAAATAAAACATCCATTGCTGAAGATCGGTTGCAGTGGCTCCCTCAAAACAATGATCGGCTGTTAAAACATAAGGAATCCTATTGTTACGGACATTGTTCAACACAGAACCCGAGCACCACCAACTGTTTCCGTCCTTCACTATCATGATGCGCATTACCCCCCTGACTTCATTTTGCCAGGCATCGCCTTCCGGACATTTTACATTTACTTCGCAACCTTCGGCAGTATTTTCAACCTCTTTGTCGATATTCAAAAAACCGACCCCACGATAAGCATAATTAATGCTGTACATATGAATTAAAGGTGATACCCGGACGTCCGCCGGCTGGTAATATTCCATGATAAACCGCTCACCGGCAATCAGTTCGGTAGCAAAATAGCCACCGGGAACGTTATTGGATGAAGTAAAAGCACCAATCACCTGGCTCTTGGAGGGGTTATAAAGAAATAGCTTCCCCCCTTCCGGCAGAACAAATTTGTCAAAGAAGGCAGACATTGCCAGGGCTCCCGGAGCTGTGACTCCAACCCGCCAAACATGTCCTCCATCTGGCAATTGTTCCCATTTCCCGGAAGATTCCGGGCTTATATCGACAGGAAGAAGAACACCAAAACGAAATGGAGAAGGAAAACGGATATCATCATTCCGGATGGCATTCATATCAGGACTATTCACGCTGATAAAATTATTGTCATCTGCAGCCAGGGAAAATATCGTGCTTGCAGGTGATCCTCCTGAACTTATCTGTGCCAGAACAAAACGGGTCGGCATAAATGCAAAAAGTATCAGGAGAAGGATTGAAAAGTAGCTGACTTTTTTCAAGATTCAAGAATTAATGTTTGTAATGCATTGACTTTTATAATTGAGCCCACTCTGAAAAGTTTTTTTACCGCGAAGCCCCCCACCCCCGGCCCCTCCCCCAAGAGGGAAGGGAGTTGAGACACTTTGTGGTTAAAAACTATTATTATCCCCCGGGTTAATTTACAACTGCAATTTTCTTCACGATCTTTCCTTTATCCGAGTTTATGACAAGATAATAGATCCCTGAAGAAAGCGCCGGCAAATATATGTTTAATACCTTTCCGGTCATTCGACTGACAGAATATTCTTTCAGGAGGGTTCCTGTTTCATTCAGAAGTGTCATGTCTGTCACCTGAATGTCAGGATCGCCAAAATTCATAAAAACATGGTCTTTTGCAGGATTCGGATAAACCGTTACTGCAGGTGAAGCGGATGGTTCCGGCACCCCAAGTGAGGAACCAATCTGAATATCATCAATCATGAAAAGGAACTGGTTGCTGGATACACAATTGATCCCGATATAAACATCCTGTCCTGCCCAGGAAGATAGCGAAAAACTCTGTTTTGTCCATTTACCGGGAGCATCAACCGGAGAGCTGTTCAGCAGAACGAAGTCGGCAGGTTCATTATTTGTAGTGGAAATACCGACATTGAACGTTTCAAGACCATAAGTAGTATTGTAAGTCTGAACCCAGAAGCTGATGCCCGGTTCGCTTCCAAGTGTCATTTTGGGGGAGATCAGCCATTTGTTGTTTGGGTTATTGGGGGGCATAGAAGAAAAACAGCCTCCGAATTTTTTACCTGAATGTGCACTCATTGAATCCGGAGGAGGCACAGCCTGCGAAGGATTGAAACAAATGAAAGCCATGGGATCCCCGCTGTTTGGGAAACTTACTCCATTGATGCCATAGGTAGCGCCTCCGTTTACATCATAAGTCGACCAGGGATCAAAAGTCAGGGTAAAGTCTGCCAGGCTTTCAAAGTCCAGCGACATATAGGAAGGATAACCGGTAACGGTTATG
>CAZUYY010000460.1:0-2861 GCA_964624935.1 uncultured Prolixibacteraceae bacterium | reverse complement strand
CTTTCGCTTGCATACCGGATTCATTCTGATGAAGCTTTGAGCAAGGCTTTTTTGTTAAGGGGTATTTCCTATTTCAAATATGAAAATGATTCAAGTTATTTTTATTATTCGGAAGCACTTAAGACTGCCGACCGTTCCGGCCTTATGAAAATCAAGCCGGATCTTTATTATGCACTGGCAATGTTTTATCGTGATGCAAATGACAATAAAATGGCTGCAGTATATCTGGATTCCTCAATTTATAGTGCGAGGTTCATCAGCGATTATCATACGATTTCTACTGCGTTCAATGCGCTCGGCAATTTAAAATATGATGTTTCAGATACAATGAATTCGCGAAGAATGTATGACTCAGCATATAAAATTGCAATCGAATATGACCTATCTAAAGAGAAAGGAACTGCTATCGCCAGCCAGGCAAGATTCGCAAAGGATATCAATGAAGGCAATGAAATGAGAAAAAAAGCAATCACAGTTTTAAAGTCCCAACAAGGAAATGAAGAACAGATCGCCTCTATCCTGGTTAATCTTGGTTTAAAGACTGTACTTGCGGATACCGCGATAAAATATTTTACAACTTCTATACAACTTGCACATAGTGGTAATTTTAGTGAAATTGAAATTGCAGCATATAATGGCTTAGCATATAGTTATTTAGATAAGCATGAGCCAAACGAAAGCGAAGCTTGTCTAATAAACTATGCGATCCCGCTTGCAGAAAAAACCGGGAACTTAAGATGGTTATCTATATTATATGATTCTTATTCGGATGTGCTTAAAGCAAAAAACGATATTATCAAGGCATTGGATTATGAGCATAAAGCATTAAAGATTCGTACCAATGCGGATAAAAAGAAAGCTGCAGAACAAGTAAGACTTCTTTCTGCATTACTGGATGCCAAAGGCCAGGAATTAAAAATACAGAACAATGAAAAAGAGTTACAAAAAAAAGAAAGCCGGATTGAAATGATCATATTTTCATTTTCCGTCTTATTTCTCTTTGCTATCCTGATTTTTCTTCTAATTGTCTGGAAACTTCAAAGAAAAAGGATAAAAGATCAGAAATTACTCATTGAATCGGGGAAAAAACTTATCAGCCTGGAAGAAAATCTGAAAGGGAAGGTTTCAATGGAACTTCATGTTATAGTCACTCCATTCTATAATCTGATGTGGGAAACAATTGATAAAATTCGTTTCACCGATCCTTCAATTAAAATGAAATTACGTGATGATTTATCAATAATGACAGGTAAACTCAGGGAGATATCTCATTTGTTGAATAACAGTTATATAGAAAGGAGAACAATCGATGACCTGATAACCAGTTATTGTGAAGATATAATGCCTTATTCACCGGTTAAAATTTATTTTAAAGCGGTTGGAACAGATTTTCAGCTATCCAATGAACAAAAGCTACATGTTTACAGGATAATCCAGGAATTACTTGGGAATGCAATCAAATATGTTGCGCCGGGTAAAGTAAATCTGAGTATATCCAAAGTGGAAAGTTCGTTTTTTATCTTCTACGAGGATGATGGTCCCGGATTTATATTTAATGAAAAAAAAGAAAACGGTCTCGGGCTGATGAATATCATGGAACGGGCCAGAATAATTGACGGCAGAGCCGCATTAACGAGTGAACCAGGGAAAGGAACAAAATGGCGGATTGTGATTCCTATTGAAAGTCCCGGAGGGAAGAAAAACAGAATCTTATAATGGATGTATTTATAAGAATACAAATTTTAAGCCTACTCTGAAGAGTCTTTTTTCACCGCAAAGGCGCTAAGAAGCTAAAAAGCGCTAAGAAGTATGTTGAAGAAATTGAACTTTTTGTGTCTTATTGATTTAATGGTATAATTTTAAAATGAGTTTTTATTCGAAGAAAGATGATCAGATTATATGTAATTGAAGATCATATTACTTTGACAATTTCAGGTTTTAAGTACCTGTTTCGTTCAAAGAGGGATGGAATAACCATCTCAGGATATTCGGGTTCGGTTGAGGAAACGATTAAATCGGCAGACCCGGAAGATATCGATTTATTTATTCTTGATCTTCACATACCGGGGACGTACCCTATAGACAATATCCGGAATCTCAGACGGCATTTTCCTGGTAAACCAATAGTAATTTATACCAGTGAACTTTCGGACTCGTGGAGAAAAAAGATGATAGAAGAGGGCGCAATTTCTTATATCACGAAGGATACGCAAAGGGAGGAACTTAAGCTTGTTATCCTAAAGGCTGTGAAAGGAGAAACGGTGACAATCGGGAAGCAAAGATTAACTTATTTGAAAGAACAAGAGGAGGGCAGCCCTATGGAATCGGAAGTTATAATACCAATTAATCGTGAGATTCTAAGATTACTGATAAAAGGCTTAAACCATAAAGAGATTGGAAAAGAGGTTAGTCTGAGTCGTACAAAGGTTGAAAACATCCTAAAAGAAATGAGAGACCATTTTCATGTAAAAACCAATCTTGAACTGATAAAAATACTCTCCAAGGCAGATATAATCTGATTTTCGTCCGAAAGGAAAGATAAAGATTAACGTTTCGTCTCCAGAATTCCAAAAATCCGTCAAAAATGCGAGACACGGCCACCCAAACGCCACCATTTGGGTGGCGGGGTGATTTTGTCAATTGTTTATTATTGAACGATTTAGATTTATTTTACCAATAAAAAATGTGGACGATTGTCCATTTTTCGTGGACAAAATAGTTGTTGAAAAGACAATTGTTTGCTATATTTTTATAGCTGAAAATAGTTGTTTATACCGATACGGAACAGCTTTGCAACACTGAGTCATTTGTTCCTATCGGCATAACTCAATCTAACAGAAAAATGCGTTGCATTTTTAGTA
>CAZUYY010000459.1:0-2861 GCA_964624935.1 uncultured Prolixibacteraceae bacterium | reverse complement strand
TTTTCATATCCTCTGCCATCTGGTTCGGATTAACGGTAATGGCTGTATAGAAGTAGGTAAAGACAATGATCAGCAAGAAAAACGTAAGATTATACGCTAAGCTGTTAAAATCAGTAAAAACCCTCGCAAAGCCGGTCAATGTATCCGAGTTGGCAAAGCCTGCCAATGTAAGGGGGAGGAACATGATGGCTTGAGCAAAGATGATGGGCATGACGCCGGCTGCATTCACCTTTAATGGAATATACTGGCGAACACCACCATATTGTTTGTTGCCGACGATCCGTTTTGCATACTGAACCGGGATTCTTCTTGTCCCCTGAACAAGCAGAATCGTGACAAGGATAACAAAAACAAGAAAGGCGATTTCAATGACGAACAGCACCATTCCGCCGCCTTTTTGTTCCATCCTGGAGACCAATTCACCGAACAATGCAAAAGGCAACCTTGCCATGATACCGATCATGATGATCAGCGAGATGCCGTTGCCAATGCCTTTGTCTGTGATCCTTTCGCCAAGCCACATGATAAACATGGAACCCGCTGTAAGAAGGATGATGGAAGAGATCCCGAAGTATGAAAATACCGAATGATGTATCTGAACAGAACTAAACGGGTAAATGGCTTCCGAGGGGAGCTGTGAAACAAGATTTGCAATGTATGCCGGGGACTGGAAGATGAGGATGAACACCGTAAGGTAACGGGTAATCTGGTTGATCTTTTTCCTGCCGCTTTCACCTTCTTTCTGTAATTTCTGGAAATACGGAATTGCCATTCCGAGTAACTGTACAACAATGGACGCAGAGATATAGGGCATGATCCCAAGTGCGAAGACAGAGGCATTGGAGAAAGCTCCACCTGAAAACATGTTCAGCAGACCCAGCAAACCGCTCTTGGTTTGATTTTGAAGGCTGGCGAGCATACTGGGGTCAACGCCAGGCAGTACAACGTAAGCACCAAAACGATATACGAGAATAATACCCAGTGTATAGATGATCCTTTTCCTGAGATCCTCAATCTTGTATATATTTCGAAGAGTTTGAATTAGCTTTTTCATTCAGAACAGATTAAAGTATATTCGCAATACCACCGTTTTCTTCTATGGCTTTTTTTGCCGAGGCTGAATATGAGTGCACTGTGACTTCAAGTTTGGCTTTCAATTCACCACGACCCAGAATTTTTATTCTGTCATTTTTTGAGACATAACCACTCTTCACCAGTGTTTCCCGATCAATCACGGTCAGGTTTTGTTTTTCTGCCATTGCTTGCAGCACATCGAGGTTAATACCTTTGTATTCCACGCGGCTGAAATTCTTGAAGCCGTATTTCGGGAGTCGTCTTGCCAAAGGCATCTGGCCTCCTTCAAAACCAAGCTTCTTTGAATATCCCGACCTTGACTGGGCGCCTTTATGACCGCGTGTTGATGTGCCTCCTCTGCCGGAGCCCTGACCTCTTCCTATTCTTTTTGGTTTTTTTGTTGAACCTTTTGCCGGTTTCAGATTACTTAAATCCATTTCTTTTGCGTTTTATTTTTTGGGCTAAAGCCCGGGGTTTATTTTACTTTTCTACCCCCGGCCTAAAGGCCGGGGTAATTCATTTTTGCTATCCTACTCCCGACAAAGGCCGGGGTAATTCATATTGTTTTCTTTTATTCCTGTATATCCTCGACAGTAACAAGGTGGCTGACTTTTGCGACCATTCCGAGTATCTGCGGGGTAGCTTCTTTTTCTACTGAATGATGCATTCTGCGGATGCCGAGGGCCTGCAATGTTCTTTTCTGTCGTAAGGGCCTGCCGATTCCGCTTTTTATCTGAGTTATTCTGATCTTTTTCATTTTATTTATCCGGGTTATGATTTATCAACAGGCTTAGCCGTTGAATACTTTGCTGAGTTCTATTCCTCTGAGTTGTGCAATTGTGTGAGGATCGCGCATTTTAACCAGGGCGTTGATGGTAGCTTTGACGACACTGTGCGGGTTGGATGATCCTTTGGATTTTGCAAGTACGTCTTTCACTCCGACACTTTCCAGAACGGCACGCATGGCACCGCCGGCGATCACACCGGTACCGGGGGCAGCCGGTTTCAGATAAACCAGCGCACCGCTGTATTTACCCAACTGATCGTGCGGTATCGTTCCTTTGAGGACCGGCACCTTGATCAGGTTCTTTTTTGCATCATCGATCCCTTTAGCGATGGCAGCGGTGACTTCTTTTGCCTTTCCGAGACCGTATCCGACGACGCCGTTTTCGTTCCCAACCACTACGATGGCTGAAAAGCTGAAGGTTCTACCTCCTTTGGTAACTTTGGTCACTCTTTGAATGCTGACAAGGCGATCTTTGAATTCGATCTCACTTGATTTGACTCTTTTTATATTCGCGTTGCTCATCTTCTTTTTAGAATTTCAGGCCTGCTTCCCTGGCTGCTTCTGCCAACGACTTGACCCTTCCATGATACAAATATCCATTACGATCAAAAACCACTGTGCTGATCCCAGCCTGGACTGCTTTTTCTGCTATAAGTTTCCCCACTTGTTTTGCTTTCTCCAGATGGGATAACTTCTTATCCGTGAAATCTTTCGCCATTGAAGACGCTGCAACCAGCGTTTTACCTGACAGATCATCAATCAGTTGGACGTAGATCTCTTTGTTGCTTCTGAATACACTCATCCGAGGCCTGTCAGGAGTCCCTTCGATGATCTTACGCACGCGCTTTTTGATCCTGAACCTTCTGAATTCTTTGTTACTTTTAATTGCCATTCTATAATAGTTTGTTATTCTTTAATATTTTGGGCTAAAGCCCGGATATTGTTTATTATTTACCCCCGGCCTAAAGGCCGGGGTAATTCATTTTCTCACTTTTACTGG
>CAZUYY010000458.1:0-2870 GCA_964624935.1 uncultured Prolixibacteraceae bacterium | reverse complement strand
CAATCGTAAATCGTCAATCAAAAAATTCAATCGGGAATCAAAAATCGTCCAATCGTAAATTATCTTCTTGCTCCAGCATCTCAAAAAGTGAATTAACCGTTTATCAATAGGTATCTGCTAATGTAAGGATTTTTAGTGTTTCTTCAAAGTTGCTGTTTTTGTTATTGGTGTTAAATGATATTGTTCTGATTTCACCGGGGAGAATATCAAAGAAGTTATCTGAAAATGTTCCTTTCAGGTTTGAATCAAGGTAAACATTCTTTGCCAGCCGGTTGGAAGATAACGTTATCTGATAACCTTCCGGGGTTTTTTGTATTGATTTGGCGATGAGAGGCTTTTGCAGGAGAAGATCCTTTACCGGACTGAAATAGAAATTGTTTTGTGAAAAGATCTTTTTCCCGGAAGTTAATTGTGCATTAAAGACCAGTTGTTTTGAGTCCTTACCCTCAATAAGTTTATCTGAAAGTAATTCTACAAAAGAATTGGACGAGTTCTTTGGAATATCAACTATCTGTGTTGTATCAAAAAACGTTTTTCCTTCAAAATCCTTCAGGGAAATATGAAATGATAGTTTACAATCATCAAGACTGTCGGAAACGATATAAACCATCAATTTCCCGTCTTTGACAACAGGGGAAACCAGAAGCGTGGAATACTCTTTTTTGACGAAATAATGAAGCGCTTTCTCATTTCCATAATAATCCCTGGATGACCAGGAGACCACCGGCCAGCAATCATTCAGTTGCCAGTACAGCGTTCCCATGCAATACGGTTTTGCCCTGCGGTGGGCTTCGATCGCTGTTTTGATCCCTTCTGCCTGGAGAAGCTGGCTGACATAGACGTAGGATGTAAAATCCTTCGGACGTCTATAATCCCGGAGTATATACTCATCAATGGTTTCATAACCCACAGGATGTTTCTGATGGGCTTTCATGACAGGCGACCCTAACTGACGATCGGCAGGAAGAGTGAACTTCCGGATCGATGCCATGGGCGGAAACCCCTGGAATCCGTATTCACTCATAAACCTTCCTGTTTTTTCTTTATACGATGAGAAAGGTTCTTTTCCCCACCATACCCCCCAATAGTGCATATCCCCTTGTTTTGTGCTCTCCGGATGTCCCCAGCCGAAAAGGGGTGAAGAAGGAATGTATGGTCTTATGGAATCATATCTGGAGATCACTGTCGGCAGGGTGCCTCCGAAAATACCCAGGTAGTTTCTCCAGATCGCTGCAGAATCCTTTGGTGTATAGCCATATTGTTTCTGCCATCCCCAGTTCTTCCATCCTTCATCTATTTCATTGTTGCCGCACCATAGCGCAAGACATGGATGGGTTCTCAAGCGGATAACATTTTGCATGGCCTCGACCTGAACGTTTTTGATAAAATCCCTGTCATCAGGGTAAAGAGCACAGGCGAACATGAAATCCTGCCATACCAGAATTCCGTTCTCATCACACAGATCGTAGAAAATATCTTTTTCATAGATGCCGCCCCCCCAGACACGAAGCATGTTCATGTTTGCAGCTTTTACAGAGGCTATCAGGGCGCGGTACGATGAATCCTTTACTCTTGTAAGAAAGTTATCCTGAGGAATATAATCAGACCCTTTCATGAAAACGGGAATGCCATTCACGACAAACTGAAAGTTGCTTCCGGCCGAATCACTGTCTTCCTGAAGTTTTATGGTTCGCAAGCCCAGATTCTGAGTTCCTTCCGCTATTAGTTTTCCGATAAAATAAAGTTTGTAATGGATGGGATACAAATAAGGATCTCCAAGTCCGTTTGGCCACCAGAGATGCGGGTTCCTGATCTGAAAATCGACTTTTGCATTATTAACTTTGTATTTGACATTTACATATTTCGAAGCCAGTATGTTATCCTTGACACTGAGTTCGATCAATGCAGAGTCAGGCTTCATAGAATAAAAGGTTAATACAGCGGTAAGGTCAGCGACAGAGTCGGTCAGACTCTTCTGAATAAAATTTACCCCGGTAAAATTGACGAAGTCCCAGCAACGGATATAAACAGGCTTCCAGATGCCGCTTGTGATGAGGGTAGGCCCCCAGTCCCAGCCAAAATGATAGGCTGCTTTCCTGCAAACAACCTTCTCGTCGCCGGGTAGTTTATGGTTAAGGAGTTCATAGCGACGCTTGTTCTCTGCTGTAACAGAAGGAAACTGAATTCTCAATTGATTGGGTCCGATCCTTAACAACGGTTGAATATCTGCAGTCCATTCCCTGAACATGTTATCGGCAACAATGATCAGTTGGCCATTTAGGTAAACATTGGCATAGGTATCCAATCCTTCAAACACAAGTTCAATATGCGGATGGCGGAAAATGGTATCTGAAATATTGAATATTTTTTCATATTCCCATCCTATATCACTGATCCATTGCACCTTCTTTTCATTGTCGCCTGTAAAAGGATCAGGAATTAGCTTGTCTCTCAGCAGGTCGGTATGGACACATCCCGGGACTTTTGCATCAATCCATTCATGCGTCCCGGCTTTGCGTAACTTCCAGTTTCCGTTCAGATCGATCGTTTTCAGGGTTTGAGAAAACAGAACGGAGGAAATCAGAATGAAGAAAAGGAGAATAGCTGGATTTCGGTAACTTCTCATATTTGGACAAATCAGGGATATGGTGGCAAAAATACCAATTTTTAAATGAATCAAATTTTATCGTAATTTCGAATCATTATTCATATAACTGATAATGACTATGAATGAAATAGAAATACTCAGAAAAACTTTTAATGATCTTTACGGACCCGGGGGTGGTGAGCCGGTTCTGTTCTTTGCTCCCGGTCGGGTGAATTTGATTGGCGAGCATACGGACTATAACGGAGGCTTCGTTTTTCCCTCT
>CAZUYY010000457.1:0-2879 GCA_964624935.1 uncultured Prolixibacteraceae bacterium | reverse complement strand
AAATATTTTGAGACCATCATCTCCAAAGATCTTAAGTCGTCTGGAAATGTAACAGCCAAAGGTTTTGAGATCACCGACCTGCAGTTCTCGCCTGAAATGGAATTGTCACTGGAAGAAGACTGGGAAGGACGTACAGTATTTATCATACGGTTTATCTATGGAAATAAAAGTATAATGCCTGAAAAGAAACAGATTGTTTTCACCAATCTTGAAATGACCAACGGTCAATATTCTTTTTCCCGGCTATATCGTGACCGGGAAAAAGAAAATAGGATGATTGGGTTATTATTGAAAAATGGTTTGGTTCTCATAAATGGTAATACGCTTTCTGCCAGGATAAATGAGCATGACAAACTTTCATCCTTACACCTGATGATCACCTGGATAAATAGTCACTCTTCTTTAATACAGGAAATTCCGGCTAAAATCATTCAGCGGATCTCAAATACACCTTATTTTCTGGGACATATTGGTATTGATGTTGATATAGCTTCTGATCGTGATTGGTTTGACATTACTGCTATATGTCAATTCGGTGATTATACGGTTCCTTTTATTCGTTTTAAGGATTATATTCTGAATGATATTCACAAATTCATTTTACCCAACGGAGAAACGGCGATACTTCCGGAAGAATGGTTTGAAAAATCACGTACTGTTTTTTTATTCGGGGAAACAAATAATGGCAGGTTACGCTTACAAAAACGATATTTTTCTGTTGCACAAGAAATGTTATCCTTGTCGGGCAAAGATCATCAGGAATGGAATTCTCCCTTTACTATTTCTCAAACGCCATTAATTATTCCTTCTGATCTGCAGGCAAAATTGAGGCAGTACCAAATAGAAGGGCTGCACTGGATGCAGTTTCTGAAAAAACATCAGTTCGGGGGATTTCTGGCTCATGACATGGGATTAGGAAAAACAGTACAAACCATCGCGTTGTTGTTAAGTCCAAAGGAAAATGAAAGGGGAACTTCCCTGATTGTCATGCAAGCCTCATTGATCCATAACTGGAAACGGGAACTTGAAAAGTTCGCACCTTCTCTTCGGGTGTTCATTCATACCGGATATAACCGGCCGCAGTCAGCACAAATGTTCAGTTCTTTCGACGTAATCCTTACTACTTATGGTACGGTAAGAAATGATATTGATCTGATAAGCGACTATGAATTCTCTTATGTGATCCTGGATGAAAGCCAGGTAATAAAAAATCCTGAAGCCCAGATAACGCATGCGGTTTCGGGATTACAAAGTTGCCACCGTCTGGTGCTTACAGGAACTCCGATTGAGAATTCCCTGACAGATCTATGGTCGCAGATGAATTTCCTGAATCCGGGATTATTAGGCGATCTGGGATCATTTCAAAAAGAATACTTATCTGTCAAATCAGAAGTTGATGACAGGATAAGGACAAACAGGTTACAGCGACTTATTAAGCCCTTTATTCTCAGGCGGACAAAGCCTGAGGTGGAACCTGAGTTACCTCCGCTGACACAGGAAATCAAATACTGTGAGATGAGTGAAGCCCATCGGCATGTTTATGAGACAGAACATTCTTTAATACGCAGGCAAATACTTGAAAATATAAATGCCAACAATGCCATTTATGATTCCATTTCGATATTGAAATCCTTGGTAAGGCTTAGACAACTTGCTAACCATCCTTTGCTTGTGGACCAGGATTATCAGGAAGGTAGTGGAAAATTTGATGAAGTGACCGACAATTTGGAAATATTAGCTTGTGAAAGTCAAAAAGTTTTGGTTTTTTCTTCTTTTGTTAAGTATCTTCAACTCTATGCAAAATATCTTGATACAACAGGCTGGAAATATGTAATGTTAACCGGATCAACTACTAACCGGGCAGAAGTAGTAGATCGTTTTCAAAGTGATCCTGACACGCTTTTCTTCCTGATCTCCCTGAAAGCAGGCGGCACAGGGTTAAATCTTACCGAGGCCAGTTACGTTTTCATTCTGGATCCATGGTGGAATCCGGCAACAGAATTGCAGGCGATAAACCGGGCGCATCGGATTGGTCAGAACAAAAAAGTTATTGCATACCGGTTTATCTGCAAAGACACTATTGAGGAAAAAATCGTAAAACTCCAGGAAAAGAAACAAGTACTATCGGAAACCTTTATTAAATCAGGGAATCCTCTAAAGGGACTTTCAAACGAAGAAATATTGGAATTATTTAGCTGATAGGAGGAGAATTTTTTCTATCTTGCACGATCAGACCGGATTTATGTATGCAATATTAGTATATGATGTGAATGAAAAGCGGGTCGGGAAAATCCTGAAACTTTGCCGCCGCTATCTGAATTGGATACAGAATTCAGTATTTGAAGGAGAAATAACAGAAGTAAAATTAAAAGAACTGGTTTTAAAAGCGAAACGGATCATGGATGAAGAAGTAGATAGTTTAATCATTTTCAGTAGTCGCGATCAGCATTGGCTCGACAAACAGATTGTTGGACGGGAACGAAGCACACTGGATAATATTCTGTAAAGTTGTCGAACCCGGAAAATAAACTTCTTTTTGCTTTTTGAAAATGCGTGCTATAAAGGAAATATCAATAAAATCAGTAGTTACGAAGGTTGTCGAACCCCAAGGGATTTTATATGATTGGGGATCGACGATTTTAATCCGGAAATTTTATTAATTTTGAAAACTTATAACCTTGTTTATCAAGGAGTTTTTTTAGCCAACTGAACGGCTATCAGTCGAACCAAAGTGGAATTGAAACATAACGACGAGATGCAAAAAGCCTGTGCAAACATGACTATCAGTCGAACCAAAGTGGAATTGAAACGAAGATGATGGATTGCCTTTCTAAAAAGGTAATACTTGACTATCAGTCGAACCAAAGTGGAATTGAAAC
>CAZUYY010000456.1:0-2880 GCA_964624935.1 uncultured Prolixibacteraceae bacterium | reverse complement strand
GATCGAAATAGGAATAGTAGAAGCTATAGTAAAGGTTCCCCAGGAACTTTCAGCGAGTGCATTCACGACGACCATGCCTAATCCTGCCAGTGCAACAATGAGAATGATCAAAATAGCAACAGAGGTAGTTATCCCGCTTGAAGCTTTCCTGATCTCTGTACGTGCGATCTCGGCAAGCGATTTCCCGTCATGACGGATAGACGCAGTAAGAATAACCAGGTCATGAACAGAGCCTGCAAGAACGGACCCCAGAACAATCCAGAGAAAGCCCGGACAATACCCAAATTGGCAGGCAAGAACAGGTCCAACCAACGGCCCTGCACCGGCAATGGCAGCAAAGTGATGGCCAAAGAGCACCCATTTACTCATCGGGTAATAATTCTGCCCATCATACAACCTGCCTGCAGGAGTGACCCGTGAATCATCCAGCGTTAGAACTTTGGCTGCAATGAATGAGTAATAAAACCGGTAGGCAAGAACAAAAACAGCGACCGCAAGGATCACCAGTGGCATAGCATTCATGAGGACGGCTTAGTAGTTTTCAAATTTATTTATTTTTCATTTAGTCTGGACGATATTTCAAAAAAAAGATATCTTTGTAAAGAATAATTCTAAATTATGGATCGCTCATTTTTCTCATCGGATTATTTTCCGATCCTTATTCAGTCGGTCGTAGCCTTTGGCTTTGTTGCTGTTACGATGACCCTGACACATGTCATAGGAGGTAAAAGGAAGAGGATCCATACTCTGAGGAAAGAGGAAAATTTTGAATGCGGGATCGAAGTCAAAGGGAATGCAAGATTCCCTTTTTCAGTACAGTACTTCCTCATCGCTATCCTCTTCGTCTTATTCGATGTGGAAATCATCTTTTTCTATCCCTGGGCAATCAACTTTAAGGAATTCGGATGGGATGGCTTTTTCGAGATGCTGTTATTCCTGGGATTCCTTCTGTTTGGATTCTATTATATCATTAAAAAGAAAGCATTAGACTGGGACTGATAAAAATGAAAAATGAAAAATTCAATTTCAACAATAATGCCGCAACTCCCCTCCCTCTTGGGGGAGGGGCCGGGGGTGGGGTTCTTAGCGGTAAAAAAAACAAGATGGAAGTCCCAAATTATATAAAAGTCGATCCGCCGGAAGGGTACTCATCTCCCGGGCTTTTTGCTACGACCTTTGACAAGGTGGTAGGGCTTGCGAGGAAAAACTCTATCTGGCCATTGCCATTTGCCACTTCCTGCTGCGGGATCGAATTCATGGCAACCATGGGAGCGCATTATGACCTTGGACGGTTTGGCGCTGAACGTCTGAGCTTCAGTCCGCGCCAGGCCGACCTGCTGATGGTGATGGGAACCATCGCAAAAAAGATGGCACAGGTGGTTCAGCAGGTCTATGTCCAGATGGCAGAACCCCGTCGGGTAATAGCCGTCGGCGCCTGCGCTGCAAGCGGAGGCATCTTTGATACCTACAGCGTATTGCAGGGAATTGACAGGATCGTGCCGGTGGATGTATATGTCCCGGGCTGCCCGCCACGCCCCGAGCAGATCATCGACGGATTTATGAAGGTGCAGGAACTGGTTGGGAAAGAATCGCTCAGAAGAAGGTATTCAAAGGAGTATAAAGAATTATTGGAAAGTTACGGGATCAAATAATAACAGGAACTATCCTCAGTGACCATGGACAACGAATTTATCACCGGCAAACTAAAGACCCGCTTCACAGATGGGATTCTTTCGGTGGAAGAGACGAGTGACATGCTTACCGTGGTGGTTGCCAGGGATGTGATCCATGAGGCGATACGTTTCCTGAAAGAGAATGAGACCCTTGGCTTTACGTTTCTTACAACGTTATGCGGCATTCATTACCCTGACCGGGAGCTGCCTCTGGGTGTGGTATATCATCTGCATCGCTTTGCTGACAATACGCGGATCCGGATAAAGACATTCATGCCCCTGGATAATCCTGTAATTCCTACCGTTACCGATCTGTTCTCGGCAGCCAACTGGATGGAACGGGAGACCTATGATTTTTATGGGATCATTTTCGAAGGACATCCTAACCTTAAGAGGATCCTAAATGTGGAGTACCTCGATTATTTCCCGATGAGGAAGGAATATCCGCTTGAAGACCCGACACGGGAAGATAAAGACAACCGGTTTTTTGGAAGATGAACGATAACCGATATACGACGCTGAACCTTGGCCCGACCCACCCGGCTACGCATGGCATTTTCCAGAATGTACTGACCATGGACGGGGAACGCATTATCGATACGGAGCAGACCATCGGATATATCCACCGTGCCTTCGAGAAAATTGCCGAGAGACGGCCTTATTACCAGATCACAACCCTGACCGACCGGATGAATTACTGTTCTTCCCCGATCAACAATATCGGATGGCAGATGGCCGTGGAAAAGCTCCTTGGCGTCAAGACCACCAAGCGGGTCGACTATATGCGGATCATCCTCATGGAACTGGCCAGGATAACGGATCACCTGATCTGTAACAGCGTCATCGGGGTGGACAGCGGCGCCTTGACGGGGTTCGTTTATGTATTCCAGGAAAGAGAAAAAGTCTATGAGATCTATGAGCTCCTGTGCGGCGCCCGGCTGACGACCAATGTCGGAAGGATAGGCGGGTTTGAGCGGGATTTTACTCCTGAAGTCATAAAGAAGATCTACGAATTTCTCGATCATCTGCCGAAAGTGCTGAGACAATTTGAAAAGCTGCTCCTGCGCAACCGCATCTTCATGGACAGGACCATCCGTGTGGGGGCAATCTCTGCTGAGCGGGCCACGAATTATGGCTTCTCGGGCCCGAACCTGCGTGCAGCAGGCGTGGATTATGATGTCAGGGTTACCAGCCCGTACAGTTCGTA
>CAZUYY010000455.1:0-2893 GCA_964624935.1 uncultured Prolixibacteraceae bacterium | reverse complement strand
TGGTCTTAATCAAATCCCAGCGCGGAGGTTTTTGCGATTTATAAGATGTAAATTCGTCAGTCTCGTAAACCGGCTTCATATCCCCCTTTTCAAAATCCTTAAGGCACTTTTCCCACAGCCCTTCTGCTTCACCGACTACGATGCTATCGGCATGGTGAAGTGCCTCTTCTGTCATGAAAGAGGCATAAGGTCCGCCAAAAACAACTTTTGCTCCTTTTGCCCGGTAATGATCTGCCAGCTCGTAAGCGCGGGTAACTGTTGCTGCAAGAGTAGTTATACCTACAATATCGGGGATTTTCCTGGCAGGCAGGGTCTCTATGTCTTCATCAAAGATTTGAATATCATAATGATCAGGCGTCAGGGCTGCAACTGTCGGTAGCGCCAACGGGATCATCAAACGCTTTTTACCGAACATCTTCGCCAACTCAACGTGGGCAGGGTAGTTGATGAACTTCTGATGCGGTGAGATCAGAAAAAGGGTATATTTTTTTCCTGTTTTCAAATCAGAAATGAAAAAATAAATTACTATTAATAATATCTGATAACATAGCCCGCCTGCATGAATTTACTGACTTCTGTGACAAAACTAAGCAGAATGTCCCCGGGGTTAAGGTTTTCTTCTTTTTTAATTTTATCAATGCAAAGTAAAGCCATCGGTGGGCCAACATATCCTATGTTGGACATTTTGGAATAGAGGGAATCCCGTGGAATTCCTAAGGGTTCACACTCGTCCAGAATCAGTTCGGTGATGTGCTTTGAAGGGAAGTTTACCTGGAAAAAACGCAGCATGGAAAGGTCAATTCCGTATTTAGTGATCATCCGTCTTAGACCTTTCAGAAAAACTGATCCATCGGGATCATGAAAGTTAGCACTCAGTTCTTCCTGGAACATCTGGGCAAGATGGTGATATCCTTTTTCAAATTCTTCTTTAGGGTTCATCCAGTATGCGGGACGTTTATTTCCCATAGCCGAAGGTTTCTTCCCGCCAATGGATTCCATGTAAACATGATCAAGAAAAAGTCCGGAAGATCGTTGGTTTTCTGATTTTAGCACCAATGCAGCAGAGCCATCGCTTAGAAAATACCTGAGAAACAGTTCTTCCTTGGTCACCAGCGGTTGATTATAATATTCGGCTATTAATTCTGATGAAGACATGCTGGATGATATCACCAGGGCATTGTGGTAACGACCGTTTTTCAGCAGGTCATGACCAAGAAGCATGGCCTTGTATGCAGAAGTACAATTTGCATGAATGGAGATCTCTCCGCATTGCTCAATACCCAATTTTTCCTGGATCCTTACCGATGCCGTTGGCATCTGGTCCTGGTGAGCACTGCCATATAAAATCAGGTCGATGTCAGTGGCTTTCATCTTAGCATCTGAAAGCGCCTGCTTCGCAGCTTTGACCGACATCGTTATATTATCTTCGGTAAATTGACGGGTAATCGGTTCAATAGCAAAGTGGTAATATTCAATGTCGAGCATTTCCTTCATCAGCGGACGAATCCGTTCAAGCCATCTTTGAACCTTTTTAGGCGCATCCTTGATCTCTCCGAGATAAAGATCAATTTTCTCCATCGGAACCGATTCTCCCGGAAGATAACTGCCAGATCCGGCAATCTTAATTAATGGGCTTCTATCAACTGAATATGGAGTCATCCGAAGGAGTTTGCTGTAAATACAAGGGACCTTTTTGCTTTTTATAATTCTTCATCGCTTTTTGGATGAATGCTACAGAGAATTCAACGACCTTTCTTCTGGGTACTATCTTGTCGACCAGATGATTCTGTTGTGCTTCCGCTGCACCGAATGTGTTGCCTTTAATTATTAATTCTATAGCTTTGGATTGCCCGCATAAAGAAGCAATCTTCCTGATCCCGCCAAGACCCGGTATAAGGTTAAACGTGGCTTCAGGTAAGCCGAAAACTGAATCTTCACCGCAAAAACGAAAATGACAAAACAGGGCGAGTTCGAATGCAGACCCAAGACAGACGCCCCGAATTGCAGCAATCACGGGGATTTCAGTTTCTTCGAAAAACAAAAAAGAGCGGTAATTCCTTTCAGAGATGGTCTTCCACTTTTCAATTTTTAAAGTATCAATTTCACCTTCTTCCGCTGTTGCTGTTTCCAACAGTTCTTCCAGAATAGCTCCTGAAGAAAAATGACGTCCTCTGCCGCTCAGAATAATCGCGTTCAGACCCTTTAAAACCCTGAGGTCATCTACCAACTCATTAAATTCTTTGAAAAACTCAACAGTCATCCGGTTAGCAGGTGGCTGGTTCAACTCAATATGCCCAATGCCATCTATAATATTAAAAGATATAGTTTTTAATGGCTGTTTCATGATATTATTCAATACTCTTCCAACTTTAAGAATTCAATCATAGGGTAAGAGGAAAGAAGCCTTTCATTTATTAATTTGTATTTTTTCTCCGGTCAGATTCTATTCTTGCGAGATCGCAAAACATTCTTGTTTCTTCAAGCATCGATTCTTCAACAGATAATTTTTTTGAATTCGCAAGCGCTTTCATCACATAATTTATGACTTTCCTCTGTCGTCCTTCGGTGATCTTCTTAAGAAAATTCAATGTGTAAGTCAATGGTTCCTCATTGTAAACCACTATATCCACTAACTTTAGCAACTGTGCTTCTTCTGCATTGATCATGTCTCCACTGAGAATCATCTGAAGTGAATCTTTTAATGGTATTTGTTTACTCAGACGGGTAGTTCCACCAAGTCCTGGCATCAGACCATAGTTGGTTTCCGGAAATGCAAACAGTGCATTCTCACTACATATCCGCAAATGACAAGCCAATGCAATTTCCAACCCTCCGCCAAAACAGACTCCACAAATCGCTGCTGCAACAGGGATATCCAGATCCTGCAAACAGG
>CAZUYY010000454.1:0-2903 GCA_964624935.1 uncultured Prolixibacteraceae bacterium | reverse complement strand
AAAATAAACCTGATCATCTCTCATCATCCTCTGATATTTAAGGGATTAAAAAAAATTACCGGGATCAATTACGTAGAAAAAGCCGTTATTCTGGCGATCAAAAATAATGTCGCCATCTATGCAGCCCATACCAATATGGACAATGTATCCGGTGGTGTAAATAATAGGATCTGTAATTTATTAGGTATTCAAAATCCTCAAATTCTCTTACCTGTAAATAATAACCTTCAGAAACTGGTAACTTTTGTACCCTCCGGTTATGCAGATAATGTAAGACAAGCCATATTTGATGCCGGTGCCGGAAATATCGGGAACTATGATTATTGCAGTTATAATGTTGAAGGTCAGGGCACTTTCAGAGGAAACAACAACTCGAACCCCTTTGTTGGTGAAATAGGGAAACTGCATGTTGAAAAAGAAGTAAGAATTGAAACTGTTTTCCCTGTTCATTTACAATCTAAAGTTATAGCAGCATTGCTATCTGCTCATCCTTATGAGGAAGTAGCTTACGATATTTATTCTCTTGATAACAGGAATTCTTTAACCGGTGCTGGTATGATCGGCAATTTATCCATTCCAATGACCGGATTAAATTTTATGAAAAAAGTGAAAGATGTTTTTAAAACAGGCTGTATCAGACATTCCCGCTTATTGAACAAAAATATCATTAAGGTTGCCGTATGTGGCGGCAGCGGCAGCTTTTTATTAAACGAAGCAGTCCGGAACAAAGCTGGCGCCTTTATCACAGCAGATATTAAATACCATCAGTTTTTCGATGCTGAGGACAGAATCCTCATAATGGATATAGGGCATTATGAGAGTGAACAATTTACGAAGAACATTTTTTATGATATTCTTGTAAAAAAATTCGCTAACTTTGCAGTTCGTTTTTCAGAGATTAATACTAATCCAATAAATTATTTTTAATTATGGCAGCAAAAACTAAAGTATCTGAAGTAACAGAGGCATCCATTGAAGATAAATTAAAAGCTTTGTTTGAAATGCAACATGTTGATTCAGAAGTTGATAAAATTAAAATATTGAGGGGTGAGTTGCCTCTTGAAGTTCAGGATCTTGAAGATGAAATAGAAGGTCTTGATACAAGAATAAAAAACCTGGAAGATGAAATTAAAAGTCTTGATGTTGCGGTTGCCAATAAGAAAAATGAAATTGTTAATGCCACTTCTTTAATAAAAAAGTATAAGGAACAACAAAACAATGTCCGGAACAATCGTGAATTTGACTCTTTATCCAAGGAGATTGAGTTTCAGACTTTAGAAATAGAGTTGTGTGAAAAAAGAATTAAAGAATTTACCACTCAGATCAAATCAAAACAGGAAAACATTAAATCTTCTACCGAAACTTTAGATGAAAGAAAAAGTGATTTAAAAATCAAACGTAAGGATCTGGAGGATATTATCAGCGATACAAAGAAGGAAGAAGAAATGCTTTTAAAAAAATCCAAAGAATTTGAAGCGATCATAGAACCCCGTTTAATGACCGCTTATAAGAGAATCCGTTCAAATGCCCGAAATGGTTTGGCTGTAGTTGGCGTTGAACGTGACGCTTGCGGCGGATGCTTTAATAAAATCCCTCCCCAGAGACAATTAGATATTAAATCCCGTAAGAAAATTATTGTTTGCGAATACTGTGGCCGCATTCTGGTGGATCCTGAAGCTGCAAAATAATTGGCGGATTTTTTGATATCTCTTATTTGTAAGAGGCTTTATAAAATGTGTTTTCAGGAATATTTTGCAATAACTCTTTAGTATCACTATAGAATTGCTCTAATTTCACACTGTCTTCTGTTCCTAAAGAAAATAATTCCGGCTTTTCATGATATAAGGCTGTTGGAATGAGATAATAATTATATTTATGATGTAAAACTCCTTTCAAAACCCATATAGACAGGTAGTTGTAATCTTTCACCCTGATTTCATCCGTCTTCTCGAAAGTTATTTCAAAAGCAAGACCCCCATCCCGATACCTGTCCCGCTGATTGGAAATGAAATTACCTAATGAATAAACCACCGGAACAATTTTAGCACTGTCCAGAGAGTCGGGATAGACAATTTCTATAGGCTCAATAACGTGGGGGTGTGAACCCACAACCAATTGACAACCTTGTTTCACCAAAAAAGCAGCCATGTTTTTCTGAGCTGCAGTGGCTGATCTTTCATATTCTGTGCCCCAATGAACGGTTGCTATTATTATATCGGCTTTTTTCTTTTTAGCTGCTATTATATCGACTTTTATCCGGGTAGTATCCATATAATTAACTATTACCGGTTCTTCCGGAATAAATCCGTTGGTACCATAAGTATAATTTAATAATGCAACCCTGAAATTATTTTTCTCGATCATGAAAGGATAAATACTATCCCGTTCCGCTTCATTTCTGAAATAACCGGTATGGGGAATTTTCATACTATCCAAAGCATTCAGGGTTCGGAGCATTCCTTTTTTACCTTTGTCCAGACAATGATTATTTGCTGTAATGAGAATATTAAATCCGGCATTTTTAACTCCTGCCGCCAGTTCGTCAGGACTGGAAAACTGAGGATAACCTGTATAGGGCTTTCCGGCTAAAGGAACTTCCAGGTTGGCAATGGAAATATCAGCCTGGTTGATAAATGGTTTGAAATATTGATAACAGACATCAAAATTATAGGTATCATGACCTGAATCATAAGATGCATTCAGTACAGGCAGATGTCCCAGAACATCTCCGACAAAAACAATCCTGATTTTTGATGTATCGCATTGTTGGGCTTGTACACAATGAATCCATAAAATAATTAAGAAAAGAAAGGAATAAAATTTATAGTTCAGTCTGCTAATATTTTTGACCTGAAAATGATTTCTCTGCAGATTGCGTTTCACCATATTGCAGTAATTCATTT
>CAZUYY010000453.1:0-2908 GCA_964624935.1 uncultured Prolixibacteraceae bacterium | reverse complement strand
GAAGATACCCGGCAAGTTCAATTACTTCCATACGGTCGCGCAAAGCGGGATGAACAGTACTCAGTGTATTTGCAGTGGCTATGAACATGATACGGGAAAGATCGAACTCGGTTTCGAGGAAATTGTCATAAAAAGCAGAATTCTGTTCCGGATCGAGAACTTCAAGCAAGGCAGCCTGGGGATCTCCATTGATATTCATCCCCATTACTTTATCAATTTCGTCAAGCACAAATACCGGGTTTGATGATTTGACCTTTTTCAGACTCTGAATGATTCGTCCCGGCATAGCTCCTATGTAAGTTTTACGGTGTCCCCGTAATTCTGCTTCATCCCTTAATCCACCAAGTGACATACGGGTATATTTCCTGCCCAGAGCTCTTGCAATTGATCTTCCCAGAGAAGTCTTCCCGACACCGGGCGGTCCTACAAGACAAAGAATAGGTGATTTGAGATCCCTCTTCAGTTTTATTACGGCAAGGTATTCCAGGATACGTTCTTTGACCTTCTCCAGCCCAAAATGATCTTCATCCAAAATCTGTTGGGCATGGTGCAGATCGAGATTATCTTCAGTAAATTCATTCCAGGGAAGCTGAACAAGGGTCTCCAGATAATTGACCTGAATTGAATATTCAGCCGCAGCAGGGTGCATTCTTTGAAGTTTATTAATTTCCTTTTCAAAAATTTCCGATACATCCTTAGACCATTTCTTTTCTTTTGCCTGGTCTTTCAGTGAATTGATTTCCTGAGCATTCGGATTTCCACCAAGTTCTTCCTGTATGGTTTTTAGCTGCTGATTGAGCAGATAATCACGTTGCTGCTTGTCGAGATCTATTTTGACTTTGCTCTGGATTTGTTGTTTCAGATCCAGAACCTGCAATTCACGTGTAAGGTATGTGAGTACATTTTTGGCACGTTCTGTCAGGTCTGTCACTTCCAGGAGGCTTTGTTTTTCTGCCAGTTCAATATTAAGATTGGAAGAGATGAAGTGAACCACGAATGCAGGGCTTTCAATATTCCTGATGGCAAATGCCGCTTCAGATGGAATATTTGGGGACTTATTAACGATCTGGACGGCCAGATCTTTAATAGAAGAAATTAATGCAGCAAACTCTTTATTACCAGCAGGAATTATCTCAGGTTTATCGAAGGGGGTAACTCTGGCTTTGAAATAAGGTTCTGTTTGCACTTGTTCATTGATCGTAAATCTCCTTTTCCCTTGTATTATTGCAGTATTACTTCCATCAGGCATCTGTAAGATCTTCAAAATATAGGCGACTGTACCAACCAGGTTGAGATCGCTGAATTCAGGATCTTCGATGCCGGGATCTTTTTGTGACACTGCCCCGATGATCCGGTCTCCTTTATAATAATCCTTTATCAATCGTATCGATTTATCTCTTCCAACGGTGATAGGAATGACCACACCCGGAAATAATACGGTATTCCGAAGTGGAAGGATCGGAAGGATCTCAGGAATTTTTTCTGAATTCATAGCCTCTTCATCTTCTGAGGATAAAAGAGGAATGAATTCTGTTTCAGGATCCAGTATATCTGATAAATATATATTTTTTTCTTTCACAGGCTTATATTATAAATAGTGTCAGGATGTCATAAACACTACATTAGACGAAAAGAACCCCTACTTGTCAATTTGCATGCCAAGCAGAAATTAAAAAGTAAATCTACAAAAAATCTCCTGGAATGAGAGGATTAAAGACGTTTATTCTTTAATGTCAGCCGGTACACATCTGACAGAAGGGCACTTTCTGTTTCATCAAATTCCAATCCTCTCCTTTTAAATACAGCCTGGGCGACCTCGATACCTTTTTCAAGTTTGTAATTTGTATGGCCGGTTGTTCCACCCCAGGTAAAGGAAGGGATAAAATTACGTTGGAAACCCGGTCCAAAGATATTGGAATTCACGCCAACGACGGTTCCGGTATTAAACATGGTATCAATCCCCGATTTTGAGTGATCGCCCATGATAAGTCCACAGAACTGCAAATGGGTATTGATGAAGGTTTGTTTGCTATAACTCCAGATTCTCACACAATCGTAAGTGTTTTTCAGGTTTGAGGTGTTCGTGTCAGCACCCAGGTTACACCATTCAGCAATGACAGAATGTCCGAGAAAACCATCATGAGCCTTGTTGGAATATCCGAAAATCACAGAATTATTAACTTCCCCGCCAACACGCGAATAGGGACCAATCGTAGTAGGTCCATATAATTTAGCCAGCATTTTAACCTGTGCATGATCACAGATAGCGATGGGGCCACGAATCATAGATCCTTCCATGATTTCAGCATTTTCCCCAATATAAACAGGCCCTTGAGTTGTATTAAGTACAGCACAATTTACTTTTGCCCCTTTTTCAACAAATACCGGATTATCTCCTAAGACCACATTGGTCTTGTTAAGAGGATGTGATTTTCTTCCTTTGGTTAAAAAATCGAAATCATCACGGATTGCCATATCATTTTTTGAGAAGATCTCCCATGTATGACTTACCTGTAGCGGACGTTCCCTGACCTCTATTTCTTCAATTCCTTCCTGCTGCTGATCACTGGGATTATTCAATTCCCCGGCTGTCATGTGCATTGCAATAATTGTCTCCCCCGAAATGATGGTCTGACCGGGTCGGAGTTTTGTCACCAGTTCGATAATTTCATCAGTAGGGCAAACTGAACCATTGATCAGAACATTCATATCCTCTTTAAGAGTTGGATATTTCCGGGAAAGGTAATTTTCAGTCAAAGAAGATGTTTTGGCATTCAGACGTTTCTCCCATTTTTCCCTGATGGTCAGAATCCCTATCCTGATATCGCCAACCGGACGCATAAAAGTCAATGGAAGCAGGTTTATCCTTACATTACTTTCATCAAAGAGAATATAATTCATAGTTGTT
>CAZUYY010000452.1:0-2909 GCA_964624935.1 uncultured Prolixibacteraceae bacterium | reverse complement strand
CCCATAAGCTATCCGGTTCTTATAAGGGCTTTTGGGAGGCACATCTAAAATCAGATGTGTTACTTGTTTGGAAGGTCTTTCCAGAGGAAAACGAATTGTGGTTAACCCGGACAGGTACCCACGCTGATTTATTCTAACACTGGAAAACGATTATCATATTTCAGGAAAGCACCATTCATAAGTACGGGTTCAAGATTTTGAACCCCTACCCTATTTACAATTCACCACTTGTTAGATACCCTTATCACCAGTAAGACACGTATTAAGTTGTTGCTGAGGTTCTTTCTGAACTGCAATACTACTTCTTATTTGCGGAATCTGGAGACGGATTTCGACGAATCTACTAATTCTATCAGGTTGGAACTGAACCGGTTTGAGAAGGCAGGTTTATTGGTTTCAGGGAAAGAGCAGAACAGGAAAGTCTATAAGGCTAATACCAATCATCCCCTTTTCCCAGATATCAATAATATCCTGCGGAAGTATGTGGGGTTCGACCAAATCATTGATAAGGTACTTGGACACCTTGGATCTGTTAATAAGGCTTATATCACAGGCGATCTTGCAAGAGGGAAAGACGCCAACAGTATCAATCTTTTCCTCATCGGCACCGAACTTGACCTTGACTACCTTGAACATCTCATTAACAAGACAAAAACGATGATCCACCGAGATATTAAATACAGACTGCTCAACGAAGGAGAAGAAGAAGCATTTCTTAAGGCAAACCACGATGCGTTTATTATTTGGAAGGCGGACAGGCGGACGAGCGGACAGGAGGACAAGCGGACGAGTAAAATGAAAAATGAAGAGTGAAGAATGAAAAATGAAGAATGGACAATTGAAAAATTATCATTACTAATGTATATATTTGCTGATTATAAGCATTTATAATGAACATTGACATTTTAAATACGGTTGTTACAGACCAATTAGAGAGGGTTATGGCCAGGGAAGAGGGCATTTCGAGGGATATTGATTATACAAAAGCGAAGAATACCAAACAAATTACGGTGATTACAGGTGTAAGGCGTTCCGGGAAATCCACGCTTATGTTGCAACTGGTCCGCAAGCATAAAAATTTTTATTACTTCAATTTCGATGACGACAGGCTTTTACAATTTACCATTGAAGATTTCGGAAATCTGATGCAGGTATTTCGCAGCATATTTGAATCGGAGGTGATCGCATTGGATGAAATTCAGAATATTCCATCATGGGAACGATTTGTGAGAAGGATATCTTGAACAAGGAGGTTTTCCCGAGTACCTGAAATACCAGGACCAAGAATTCCTGAAACGTGTATACGACGATATCATCTATAAGGATCTGATCGTCAGATACGGTATACGAAACATTTCAGGGTTTAAAAAATTGAGTCAGTACTTATTTACTAACATAGCCGGCGAAATAAGCTACAATGGGCTGAAAGCGCTTCTTGGTTTCAGCAGTTTGGCATCTGTAAGGGAATATATTTCTTATCTGTCAGAAGCTTATCTGCTGTTTGAGGTGCATAAATACGATGCTTCACTAACAAGACAATATATATCTAACAAGAAGGGATATGTAATTGACAACGGATTACGGAATACCGTGGCGTTCCGGTTCTCGGCTAAATCTTTTTTTGAGGTGCTAAACCCCACCTTCTGACCTTATGACCCCACCCCCTGACCCCCTCCCCCAAGAGGGAGGGGGAAGAAAAAACACATAAAATCATAGTGATTTTTTCATTTCAGCGGATTAATGCACGACACTTTCATGCCAATAACTCCCCTCCCTCTTGGGGGAGGGGCCGGGGGTGGGGTTTAGCACCTCAAAAAAAGATATAGCCCGGTTCTCTCCCGACACGGGAAAGTTAATGGAAAACCTGGTCTTCCTGAATCTTAAAAAACAATATGAGGAAGTTTTCTTTTATAAAACCCTGCAGAACCTGGAAGTTGATTTTTATATCCCTGCCAGAAAACTTCTATACCAGGTTTCTCATGACATCACCAATGAAAAAACCAAAGAGCGCGAAGTACGTTCTCTCTTTGCCGCAATGCAGGAAATAAATGTGAAAGAGTCATTTCTGCTTACGACTGGTGAGGAAACAATTATTAAGAACCAGGCAGGAACGGTTTATGTTTTACCGGCATGGAAAGGGGGATGAAATGAAAAATTGGGTATTGGGTATTAGGTACTGGGCATTGGGTATCGGGTTTTGGTTTTTAATTTTTTCAGGTTGTACAAATAAGAACCCGGAACACATATATATTTCCGATGAATTTCAGCATTGGACAGTTTTTCAGAAGGGGAGTTACTGGATCTATAAAAACGATTCGACCCTCGTGATGGATAGTACATTTCTCAGGTACGATCCATCAATAGTATATGTGCCTTTAAATTCTTCGACTTATCCTCCTACTGCTGAATGTATTACAATTCTTTTTTCTTCTTCCCTTTATACTAATACTCAGTCTAAGGTAGATGTCAATGGAATTGAATCATTTCAAATGGTATTCAAGAGTGATTCTCTCTTCTATCCATGGGGTCTGCTTGCCACTTATTCTGATAACTTTGAACCAAATTCATTAAGTAATCATTATGAGACAATAGCTGTTGATTCTGTTTATTATATCGGACCAGAAAAGTTCTACAATGTAGTGCAGACGCAATGCACAGGCAATACAATTCCTGAAAAATACACTTTCTGGTTCGCCAGAGACACAGGGTTGATCAAAGTGACGTTTGAAAACGGATATACGGGAGTTTCATGGAGCTGGAGCATCGTCAGGTTTCATATTGTTTGATAATAGGTATTGGGTATTAGGTATTGGGTATTAGGTATTGGGTATTAGTTATTGGGTATTGGGTATTAGGTATTGGGTATTAGGTATTGGGTATTAGGTATTGGGTATTAGGTATTGGGTATT
>CAZUYY010000451.1:0-2917 GCA_964624935.1 uncultured Prolixibacteraceae bacterium | reverse complement strand
TAAAAATGAATAAAATCATTCTGATTGTTGTTTTTAACCGAATCGATGAACTGGTTAAAAAATTGGTCGGTGGTTACATATAGAACCGTCTTCTCCGGAAAATTATTTTTTACCTGAAGTCCTATAGCATGCGAGAGATGTGTCTTTCCCAGTCCTGTACCACTATAGATCAATAAAGGATTAAAAGATGTTTTGCCCGGGTTGTTGGCAACCGCATAACCTGCTGAACGTGCCAACCGGTTGCAATCTCCTTCCACGAAATTGTCAAAAGAATAGCTCTCGATCAATTGGGAGTTAACACGTATCTTTTTAAGACCGGGGATAATAAAGGGATTTGGAATCTCTTTCGAGTTGCCCCGGTTAAGATCGATAGGCATCGATACTGAAGGATTTATCACTGCTTTCTTTTCACCCGTTGGAATGTTGACAGTATAAGGGCCCGGATCCTCTTCCGTATTATCCATGATAATACTATACTCCAGGCGTCCTTCCGCTCCAAGTTCTTTTTTGATGGTCTTTTTTATCAAGCCGATATAATGTTCTTCCAGCCATTCATAAAAGAACTGACTGGGAACCTGTATTGTCAGAACATTATCCTTAAGCTGAAGCGGCTTGATGGGAAGAAACCAGGTCTTAAAGCTCTGATAATTAATATTGTCCTTTATGATCTTAAGGCAATTTTCCCAAACTTCTGCAGTTTTCTTTTCCATTAACAAATTACCGTTAAGAATGTAGATTCAAATTTCTTTCTTTTATGCTGTTCTATAAAGAGTTGGATTTAGTCCGCAAGTCAAAATCCGATTTGGTTGCGTCGATAGAATTTCGATTAACAAATATTGAAAATAAAAGTTTAAAAAAAAAATATTTTTAGCTTGTTTTATAAAAATATTTTTTTTGAAACTGCCCGTTTTAGTCAGTTATCTGTGTTTTTCAAAAATAAAAAAAATTCGGTTAGCAACTCCTTATACATGAATGTGTTTTAAAGTGATATTGTAATTTTTCCTGCCATGGTGTAAGTTGGAATAATATTCATATACAATTAGTTGAAATCTACGTTTGAATGTGTTTATTACTACTAAGACTTATTATAAATTGAATTCAATTATGTTAACAAAAAAATCTTCAGGTCAAAAGAGTGATGTTTACTCCTTGTATATTCTGAAACCTGCCTGTAATGCTGGTTCCATAAGATCGCCTGATAGAGAACCTTATTTTACATGTGTTTTCGAACACCTGTTCAAGAATGTCTGCCTTCTCTTCTTTCAGAACTTTCATTACGACATTCAACAGGGGATATTCAAAACAGACCTCATGTTGTTCTTCAACTATCCGGGTTACAATGGTTGCATTATCGATGGCATCTCGTGCGGCTGTTCTGTATGCATTGATCAAACCTGGTATTCCCAGTTTTATTCCTCCGAAATAGCGAATGACCACAATAAGTACATCGGTCAGCTCCTTCGATTGAATCTGTCCGAAGATTGGTTTACCGGCTGTGCCTGATGGTTCCCCGTCATCATTTACACGCCATGCTGATTTACCGGCACCCAGGCAATATGCATAGCAATGATGACGTGCATCATGGTATTTCTTCCTCAGTCCCGCTAATTGCATTTTAATATCCTTTTCTGAAGATACCGGGAATGCGAGCGAAATGAATCTGCTGCCTTTTTCTTTATAGATACCCTGGGAAGAAGAAGATATTGTACGGTAAGTATCGTCAAAAATCATTTCGGAGGCCCAATATTCCTTTGCGAAGGTAAGTTTTATTTACCTTCGGGGTATGGAAAATAACCGTGTTTCAGTAAAAATGATCCTTGACGGGTTCAGTCAAAAACTTGCAGAGAACTACAGACAGGAAGAAATCATGCAGTTAGCATATGTTCTTTTTGAGGAATGGATGGGTTGGACCAAGGCAGACGTACACATCGAAAGGCAAAAGTTCCTGAAAGGGGAGGAGGTAGTGCGGTTCAGGAAAGCTCTTGAAGAACTTCAGAAAAATAAGCCCATACAGTATATTACAGGTGTGTCGCATTTCCTTGATACAAAAATAAAAGTCACGGAGGGAGTCCTCATTCCACGCCCTGAGACTGAGGAACTTGTTTCATTAATTATCAATGATTACCAACACCGCCAATACGAAAGTTTATCACTCATGGATATTGGTACCGGCTCAGGGTGCATTCCTGTCGCTATAAAGAAGCAAATGCCTTGTTTTGATATTACTGCCATAGATATCTCAACGGCAGCGCTGGATGTTGCCCGGGAAAATTCTCTGTTGAATCAGTGCAATATTCAATTTATCCTGGCAGATATCCTTGACCGGCAGAAGTGGAAGAATTTTCCGGTATTCTCAGTCATCGTCAGCAACCCCCCTTATGTTACGGAGAGTGAGCGCATATTAATGCATCCGAATGTTGTGGATTATGAACCCGGGGAAGCGCTGTTCGTGACTGATGACGACCCTCTGAAATTTTATAAAGCGATTGCAGAATTCGCATTCCTTCACCTGTCACGTCCGGGCTCTCTCTATTTCGAGATCAATGAAAGGTTTGGAAATCCGATAAAGGAACTTCTTTTATCAACCGGATTTGATAAAGCAGATGTCCTGAAAGACATACACGATAAAGACCGGTTTATCCGGGCTAAACCACACCCCTGACCCCTCCCCATGGGTGGTGAAGTGGTGAACTGGTGATGTGGTGAACTGGTGACGTGGTGAACTGTTGAGGTTGTGAATTGGTGACGTGGTGAACTGGTGAGGTTGTGAATTGGTGACGTGGTGAACTGGTGATGTGGTGAGTTTTTTTATTAGGAATGGGGAGTTTGAATCGGAAATTATGAGTTATTTTTAGCCCTATAAAGTCTGACTGCGGACTGAGGACTGGGGACTGAGGACTCATGACGCGACAACCTT
>CAZUYY010000450.1:0-2919 GCA_964624935.1 uncultured Prolixibacteraceae bacterium | reverse complement strand
ACTCTGAAGAAAAAAACGTTCATTGATTTATTAAGTACACACACACAGACCCACACCAGGTTTTTACACAAACACCGGGGAGATACCAGAGCGGTCAAATGGGGCAGACTGTAAATCTGTTGGCGAAGCCTTCGGAGGTTCGAATCCTCCTCTCCCCACGGGTTCAAGTGCGAAGTGTGAAGTGTGAAGTGCGAAGTGCAGATGTGAAGTGTGAAGTGCAGATGTGAATTGTGAAGTGTGAAATGCCAAGTGTACAAAGAATTGCGGAAGTAGCTCATTTGGTAGAGCGGAAGCCTTCCAAGCTTCAGGTGGCGGGTTCGAGCCCCGTCTTCCGCTCAACGAAGAGCTCACACCCGTTAAATGCACACTCAGTTCGCCGATGTAGCTCAGTGGTAGAGCACTTCCTTGGTAAGGAAGGGGTCATGAGTTCAAGTCTCATCATTGGCTCAACCAGTATTAACAAAAAAGTAAACTGTAATTAAACTTAATTTTATATGGCAAAAGAAAAATTCAACCGTTCCAAACCGCACGTAAACGTTGGAACCATTGGTCACATCGACCACGGGAAGACCACTTTAACGGCAGCTATTACGCTTATCCTGCAGGATAAAGGGTTAGCGACCTATAAGTCTTTCGATCAGATTGATAATGCTCCTGAAGAAAAAGCCAGAGGGATAACGATCAATACCGCACATATCGAATATGAAACCGAAAAGAGGCATTATGCGCATGTTGACTGTCCCGGCCATGCCGACTATATCAAGAACATGGTAACGGGTGCGGCGCAGATGGATGGCGCCATTGTGGTGGTTGCTGCAACGGACGGCCCGATGCCGCAGACCCGTGAGCATATCCTGCTTGCCCGTCAGGTCGGTGTTCCCCGGATCGTCGTATTTATGAATAAATGCGATAGTGTGGATGATCCCGAATTACTTGACCTCGTTGAGATCGAGATCAGGGAACTTTTAACTTTCTATGGTTTTGACGGAAATGCTACCCCGGTCATCCGTGGTTCAGCATTGGGCGCTTTGAACAAAGAACCCCAGTGGGTTGAAAAAGTGCTGGAACTGATGGATGCAGTGGATTCATTCATACCGCTGCCCGTCCGTGACATTGATAAACCCTTCCTCATGCCGGTTGAAGATGTATTTTCAATCACCGGCCGTGGTACTGTCGGCACCGGAAGAATTGAAACAGGCGTTATCAATACAGGGGATCCTGTTGACATTATCGGGATGGGAGCTGAAAAGCTGAAGTCTGTGGTAACGGGTGTAGAAATGTTCCGGAAGATCCTTGAACGCGGAGAAGCCGGCGACAATGCAGGTTTATTACTTCGTGGCGTAGATAAAGATGAGATCCGTCGCGGTATGGTAATTGCAAAACCGGGATCCATCAAGCCGCACAAACATTTTAAAGCCAGCGTCTATATCCTGAAGACCCAGGAAGGCGGTCGCCACACTCCTTTCCATAACAAATACCGTCCGCAGTTCTATTTCCGTACTACCGACGTTACCGGAGAGATCATTCTTCCTGACGGAGTGGAAATGTGTATGCCGGGAGATAACCTTACCATCGAGGTGGAATTAATTTCCGAAATCGCAATGAACATGGGTCTGCGTTTTGCTATTCGTGAAGGCGGACGTACGGTGGGAGCAGGACAGGTGACGGAGATCCTGGATTAAATGGCAAGATGGTAAAATGGCAAAATGGCAAAAAAAGCCAAATAGAGAAATAAGATGGAAAGACAGAGGCAGTTATGCGAATGTCAATCTACAGTAACATATAAAATTAAAGTTTAATTTGTACACGGGTGTAGCTCAACTGGTAGAGTGGCGGTCTCCAAAACCGTAGGCTGTGGGTTCGATTCCTACCACCCGTGCAAAATATCAGACAGATGGCAAATTCAAAGATTACTGCGTATTTCAAGGAAAGTTATGATGAACTTATGCATAAAGTTTCCTGGCCTACCTGGAGTGAACTGCAAAGTAGTGCAATAGTCGTATCCGTTGCTTCCCTGATCATCGCCCTGGTGGTGTTCCTGATGGATGAGACTTTCAGAAACATACTACTTCAATTTTACAAGCTGTTCTGATGCATCCGGGTATTTTATCTGATATTCTATTGGATCGTTATGATGAATCAATTTTCAAGAAATGAGTGAGCAGGTTAAAAAGTGGTACGTGATCCGGGCCATTAGCGGGAATGAGAAAAAGATCAAGCAGTATCTGGAGAATGAAATATCGATTCAGAAGTTGCAGGATTACATATCTCAGGTATTAATTCCTACTGAGAAGGTCTATATGATCAGGAACGGGAAGAAGGTCAGCAAGGAACGGAATTATTTTCCGGGATATGTGCTGATTGAAGCCGCACTGATCGGCGAGGTTGCTCATGTGATCAAGAATGTTCCCGGGGTATTGGGTTTTCTTGGTGCGAAGGGAGAGCCACATCCTTTAAGGCCTGCCGAGGTAAAACGGATTCTTGGAAAATTTGATGAGCTGGCCGAGCAGGGCGAAGAAATGAACATTCCATTCATCGTTGGTGAAACCGTTACAGTCATCGACGGCCCCTTTAACAGTTTCAGCGGAGTGATCGAAGAGATCAACGAAGAGAAGAAAAGGCTGAAGGTCATGGTTAAGATTTTCGGCAGAAAGACCCCGCTGGAGTTAAGCTTCATGCAAGTCCAGAAAGAGTAATCGGTTCCGGTAGAGGAATTCTGAATAAAAACATTTAATTAATTACACAATGGCAAAAGAAGTTAGTGGAATTATCAAGTTGCAGATCAAGGGAGGCGGAGCCAATCCATCACCACCTGTGGGTCCGGCATTGGGCGCAAAAGGGGTGAACATCATGGAGTTTTGCAAACAATTTAACGCACGTACGCAGGATAAGGCAGGGAAAGTGATCCCGGTCATCATC
>CAZUYY010000449.1:0-2919 GCA_964624935.1 uncultured Prolixibacteraceae bacterium | reverse complement strand
GGGATTTTATCATGGAATTCGAAAGGCCCGATTGAGGTTGTTTCCATCTTCTGAATTGGAAAGTAAAGGATCACTGCTTTCTTGATCCACTCATTTACAATCCAATCCGTACCGGCTTGCTGAGCGATGCGGATCTCACCTTTATCCAACAGATCCACTACATCCCTGATAGTCTGCTGAACATACGTTTCATGAAGCAGTTCCCGGTTTTCCCAGGCTTGTTCGACAATCAACTGAAGATCACTCATCTTTTTTAGTTAATATGAAAGATCAAAAGTAAGGTAAATTTACGATTAGACGTTCATTCTTCATTTTTCATTCCGTCACCTTCTTCCCGTCTCCATTTCATTTGTACCTTTGTAGCGATTTTTTGAACAATGGGAAGAATTCTTGCAATTGACTATGGGCACAAAAGGGTTGGACTTGCTGTGACAGATGAGTCAAAGATTATTGCCACGGCATTGAAGACAATTGCAACAAAGGAGGTGATGACCTTTCTGAAAAACTATGTCTTACACAATGAAGTAGAGTGCTTTGTAGTAGGAGAACCTAAACAGATGAATAATACTGTTTCAGAATCGGCTAAATATATCGAACCTTTTATAAGAAGGTTGAAATCAGAATTTCAGGATATCCCCGTTGAAAGAATGGATGAACGGTTTACATCCATCCTGGCTGTTAAAGCAATAAGGGATTCCGGTCTAAAGAAGAAAGACCGCAGGGATAGATCGCTGGTGGATACTGTCAGCGCTGTTATTATTCTGCAGTCGTTCATGGAGAGAAGAACGATGACAAATTGAGATCATCGTCGTGTTAATTTTTACTTAAAAAGCAAATATAAAATGATACTTCCGGTTTTAGCATTTGGTCACCCGATCTTAAGAAAAGTTGCAAAAGAGATTAATCCGGGTCATCCGGGTCTGTCAGAGCTTATCAATGACATGTGGGAAACAATGTACCAGTCTGATGGTGTCGGTTTGGCAGCTCCGCAGGTGAAACAATCTATCCGCCTCTTTGTTATCGATGCAGCTCCCTATGCCGAAAAACATCCGGAAACAGAAGGGTTCAAAAAAGTATTTATCAATGCGAAAATTTATAAAGAAGAAGGCGAAGAATGGGCATTTAATGAGGGTTGTCTGACTGTACCGGGAATCCGTGAAGATGTTATGCGGAAACCGGTGATCTGCATTCGTTACCAGGATGAAAATTTTCAACATCATGATGAACGGTATGACGGTATCATAGCAAGGGTGATCCAGCATGAATATGATCATACGGAAGGAATCCTGTTTGTCGACCGGTTAAGCTCACTGCGGAAGATGCTCCTGAAAGGTAAACTGAACGATATCTCCAGAGGGAATGTGGATGTATTTTACAAAATGATATTTCCTCTGCAGAAAAAAGGGAAGAAATAAGAATGAAAAATGAAGAATGAAAAATGAAGAATGCTGGATCTGAAAATATTATCTGATATTCATATTCTATAATTTCAATGCAACATTAATTATTAATTTTTAGTCCATGAGAAAATCCGTTTTCCCCGCAATTATTTTGGTGCTTGCCATGCTGACGGGTTGCGGCCCATCCAGGGAAAAATCCGTTAAAACGATCACATCCCTTGAAACCAGGTTGTTTTCCCCATCATCAGCCGGGTTTGATAAAGTAAAGGCCGATAGCTTGCTCTCAGCTTATGAATCCTTTATGAAACATTTCCCCAAGGATTCACTTACCATGAAAATCACATTCAAAGCTGCGAACCTGAACATGAACATGGGAGAGGGAACCAAGGCCATCGGACTCTTTGACCAGTTTATAGAAAAATATCCGGATAATCCAAAAGCACCTGTCTCAATGTTTTTCAAAGGGTATATTTACGAAAATCAAATCAAAAATCTGGATAAGGCCAAGGAGATATACTTACAGTTCATTGAAAAATACCCCGATAATGAGTTTACAAAGGATGCAAGAATAGCACTGCAAAATCTTGGTAAATCTCCGGAAGTCATGGTACAGGAGTTCGAAGAAAGGCAAAAAGCCGACAGCATCCGGAAAGCAGATTCAATGGCCACATTAAAGCCCTTAAAACATACGAAGAAAAAGAAATAGTCCGGATTGTGATTCTCTTACTTGAAGAAATTCTCCATTGCATTTGACAGGTCTGAAGGAGTGACCTCTTTTGATAACTTTCCCTCTTGGCTGAAGGAGATTTTACCGCGTTCTTCCGAGACTATAATGGCAAAAGAATCTGATTTTTCAGTAATCCCAACGGCAGCACGGTGGCGTAAACCATAATTGACCGGGATTTCCGGGTTGCTGCTGACCGGGAGAATACAACGTGCAGCACGGATCGTTCCACCGGCTATGATGACCGCTCCATCGTGCAGAGGACTATTTTTAAAAAAGATAGTTTCCAGCAGAAACTCAGAGATCTTAGCATCTAAAACCTGTCCCGTTTCAATATAAGCTTTCAATTCATTTTGCCCGGTAATCACTATCAATGCGCCGGTATGAGTATCTGACATTTTCTGGCAGGCTTTCACGATCGTGTCGATATGAAGATGAATTGGATCATCCAACTGAAACTTCCAGAAGAGGAACCTTTTCCTTGTCGATCGGATAATCCGTGTATTTCCCACAAGCAGCAGAAATTGCCTGATCTCTGGTTGAAATACTACAATCAGCGCTATAAATCCGACACTGATAAATTGCCCCAGAATCTCGCTGAGCAACTGCATCTGAAATGCCTTAACCACTTTCCAGATAAGGTAAACAGCTATGATTCCGATAAATATCCGTATCGCTGCAGTGCCTTTCACCAGGTTATAAACCTCATAAAGCAACACAGAAAATAGAATAACATCGATAATATCGACGATACGAATATTAAAAAGGCCGTTGATGCTGAGTAGAATCAAAATA
>CAZUYY010000448.1:578-2943 GCA_964624935.1 uncultured Prolixibacteraceae bacterium | reverse complement strand
ATGAGCCGGCATTGATCATTGAACCGCTGAACGGCTACCGGTTAAAGGAGAAAATGCCTGTTAATTTAGGGGAATATAAAATCCCTGTTGGTATTCCTGAGGTGCTTATCAAAGGAAAAGATGTTACTCTTGTCACTTATGGTGCCTGTGTGAGAATTGCTCAGGAAGCTGTTCTTCAGTTGAAAGATTTTAATATTTCAGTCGAACTGATAGATGTCAGATCATTACTGCCATTCGATCGTAACCACGCTATTCTTGCGTCGCTGAAAAAAACAAATAAAATTCTGTTTTTTGATGAAGATGTTCCTGGTGGAGCAACTGCCTATATGATCCAGAAAGTGCTTGAAGAACAAGGCGGATTCCAGTACCTTGATGCCGAACCCCGCACGCTCACTGCTAATGAACATCGTCCGGCCTATAGCACTGATGGAGATTATTTTTCTAACCCCAATGCGGAAGATGTGTTTGATCTTGTTTATGAGATGATGCACGAATACAGTCCTGCAAGATTTCCAACGCTTTATTAAGGCCATGACCATTCAACCTGTTATTACGGAAGACGGGTCCATGACTTTATTCATTCCGGAGTTGAATGAGCATTACCATTCCATCCATGGGGCAGTGCAGGAATCCATGCATATATTTATTAATAACGGATATATGCAGATCCAAACTTCTCCGGCCCGGATCTTTGAAGCAGGATTCGGTACCGGATTAAATGCATTACTTACCTTCCTGGTCTCTGAGAAGGCAGGAATGGTGGTTCATTATACAACGATAGAGAAATTCCCTCTTGACGATAACATCGTCAGGTCGTTGAATTACCCAGAAATGACAGACCCTGCAAAAGATAAAATTTTTCAAGTTCTTCATGATGCTCCCTGGGGTCAGGATGTCGGGATATCAGAATATTTTACCCTGCATAAGATAAAAGGCGATCTGTGTGAAATTCAATTACCAGCTTCAGCATATGATCTTGTTTATTTTGATGCCTTTGGTCCTGAGGTACAACCTGAATTATGGACGGAAGAGATCTTCCGGATGCTTTACCAATCCGTGAAAGAAGGCGCCTGCCTTGTCACCTACTCGGTCAAAGGATCAGTAAAGCGGGCGTTGAAAGCGGCCGGCTTCAGACTTGAAAAACTTCCCGGCCCACCGGGAAAAAGAGAAATGACAAGGGCCACTAAAAAAGAAAACAATGGAAAATAAAGGGTTCAATATCCGTGTCTATGGAATTCTAATTGATGAAGGAAACATACTGGTGACCGATGAATTCCGGCTGGGGATATTCATGACGAAGTTCCCGGGAGGAGGACTTACTTATGGGGAAGGATTGAAAGACTGCCTGAAAAGAGAATTCATGGAAGAACTTAATTTGGAGATAGAAATTGTATCACACTATTATACTACCGATTTCTTTGTCGCTTCTGACCTGTTACCGGTCGAATCGCAGTTGATCAATATATACTACCTAGTTGAGGCAAAGAAGCCATTTCCCTTTATGACCACAACTAAAAAATTCGATTTCCCTGAAATGGTGGATGGTGCACAATGTTTCCGGTGGATTTCAATCAGGGATTTAAACGAAAATGTATTCACTTTCCCCATTGACAAATTCCTTGTCTATAAGTTAATAAAGGACTTTGGAGATTAATTCTCCCTCAGGATGTACTCATCGTATTCTATTTCAAACCTGAGTTTATGCCTCGACTCCTCCAATGCCAGTGTGTGGAATAATCCTTTCATCACAGGATCGGTGGTTTGTTCAGACAGGAATGAATAAAGTTGGAATGCTTTCTTTTCTTTTTTCATAGCCAGGATAAGTGCATCTGAATATGTCATATCTGGTTTGGGAACTACATCTACAAGGTAATCGGACACCTTCATATCTCTAACCATTTCACCGGAAAGATGCAGGTTTTTATCCTCCTTAATTCCCAGTAACCGGGACTTGTGTTTCATTTCTTCTCCTGCAAACTCAATGAACACTTTTTTAATTTGCTCATTCTTTGACTTTGTTGCAAGAGCTGAATAAAAATCTACTGCCTCCTGTTCAGCCCTGATCGCAAAATCCAGGATGTCATCTACATTATTGAATTGTTTCATGGTTTCATAATTAACTGTTATTATTATATCTACTCGGAAAATTTTTGCTGACCCCTAAGTTGTTACATGTGCTTTGTGGCTCACGACATCAATATGTAATGCATTCTCAAATTCCTCCTCAAATCGCTTCACGACAGCATCACATCCATGATCAAAGATACGGCTGAAATCTTCTTTGCCAATAACCGGGAACGAAAGATTTGAATGATCCTTATTCTGAGGTAATAAAGAGATAAACTCCATAAATATATCTTTTGAA
>CAZUYY010000448.1:0-568 GCA_964624935.1 uncultured Prolixibacteraceae bacterium | reverse complement strand
TCCGAATTCTTTCAGCAATCCTGCAAGTTGTTCGAGGTTGGTCATACCTGTTTTAGGCTTTATAAGCGCTTCAAATTCCTGAATCACCTTTTGGGCATTGGTAAAACTTCCTCCTGTTTCGGCAGGAAATGATGCAGGTAAGATTAAATCGGCTTCTTCAGCAGTGGATGTCATGAAATAATCCTGAACCATTACAAAATCTGCATTTCGTATCCATTCTTTGGGTTCTTCGCCGGTAGCACAACCAACAGGATCTTCTCCGAAAATGAACACGTTGCGGATAGATCTGCCTGACATCAGTTTCAATATATCTGGCACAGTTTGAGGAAGGTTACTGGTGTGCCATTTTTCTTTCAGGGATTCAAGGTAAACAAGGTCTGTCATTGATTGTCCCCCCGGACCTGCTTCCGGTGTAATTCCCATATCAAACAATCCCTGTGAATTATTTTTCTCTTTTAAAGCGATGATACCATTGGCAGTTTTTCCCAGTTTGCCGGTTATCATAGCCAGAATGACTAATTCTGCCGATGCCGCGGAGGAGATCTCTTTTTCGGAAAAAATGAGGATT
>CAZUYY010000447.1:0-2950 GCA_964624935.1 uncultured Prolixibacteraceae bacterium | reverse complement strand
ACTGCCTGTATTGTATGTTTCAATCTGCCCTTTAGTCGATATCCGGGTTCTCAAAATATTGTTGGTGCGGAAATCCAACGCCTGCCCGTCAGTAGTACCGACAAAGTTCGTCCCGGAGGTTGTCCCGGAATTCCCCGTTAAATTCCAACAAGTAATTGGGGAGGGCGTCCAGTTCGTTCCATTATATTGAAGCACTTGTCCGATCGTAGGTACTGTGCTGCTGACTTGTACATTCTGGATCTTTGCAACCGTCGGGTTTGGATAGGTCCCGCTTAAATCACCGCCTGCATTCCCGCCGGCACCCCAGTGTAGCACTGTATCAGCAACCATTGCATACGGGACTGTGATTAATTGAGTCGTGTCAAGATGCGTACCATTTGCCGTCACCTCAAGAAAATAGCTGTTTGTTCCCCATTGTATTTGAGCGAAACCTCCATAACTTGGGTTTTGAAAACCCTGTCCCAGAATTAATGTCACTAATCCATAATAGTTTGTAAATGTACTTTGCAACTCATCATAAACTATGATGCCATTTTTTGCGGCTTGATGAATAGTAAACTCCATCCCAACAGCTTGATTTTGCATGATGGTACCATCGGAATTCCTCAACACTGCCTGATAGTTAATGCCCTGAGGAACCTGAGCATTTAAGGTGCATAAGGCAGAAAGGAACAGGCCAAATACTGCCATTGTTTTAAGCAAGTAATTCTTTTTCATTTTGAATGTTTTTTCTGTTTAAGCCTACTCTGTTCGGTTTTCGGCTGCTCCGTTTCGTTATTACGGGTAAATCACTTCTGATTACACATTCAAAGTTAAATAATATTATAATGTGAATAAAAACAAAATATAGAAAAATATTTTTTTTCGGATGTTTTAAAGAAAAAAGACCAAAAACTAATACCTAAAACCTAGTTCCCAGCACCTGATCCCAATTCATTCAAGATATTCAACATTGACAATCTTGCTCTGCCCCTCAATCGTTACCATCAGGAAGTGTATCCCCGGCTCTAAATTGATACTTTTCGGATTCCAGTCATAAACTTTTTCTCCGGAATGATAAGGCTCATCGAATAGTGTTCGTACGATCCTTCCTGAAAGGTCAAGAAGCTCAATCTTCGCTGGTCCTGGGGTTTGAAGGGCGACCCTTATTCTTAGATCATCTGAAAATGGATTTGGTGCGGCATTCACGATGATTCCACCGCTGTTGCTTTCTTTTGCAATGCCTGTTTCCCAGTTCAGCGGGACACGGCTGCTCCTGACTATATCATGCTGGAACATAGTCCATTCCGGTACTGTCCCGGCACCCAGGGTGAAAGCATAAGCACGGCCATAACTATTTACCGTATCAGGATATCCTGTATAGCCCCCCACCACAAATCCCTCAAGTTGACCATCTCCATTAAAATCGCCGATAACAGGGGCATGGTCAATGTTAAAGGGCTTCCCATAGTCTGCTGCAAGATCTGACACCCAGATCTCACTGCCATCATACCCGTTCAGAGTAATGACCTTTCCGTCGTCAGTTCCAAAAACCAGGTCCAGGTAACCATCATTGTTTATATCTGCTAACGCTGGTCCCCTGAAACAGGAGGCATAATTGGGTATATCATAATTCCACACTTCCGTTCCGCTGTCTGAAATAGCTTTTACCGTGTACCATCCTGTCGCCAGGATCTCATAACGATTGTCATTATTTATATCAGCCAGAACGGTGGGTGCACCTACATAGCAGGAAGCGCCATGGTATATAACATCCGACAATGTATCGCTCTCCCAGATCTTCACATGGGTATCGCCACGAAAGACGTAAACGTTGGAGTAATAATTCGGATTAAACAGAGCACATCACCATTGAATTCTCCCTGGAGGATCTCCGGTTTCCCGTCATTATCAACATCCCCTATGGTCGGGGGAGAATCTGTTCCGCCCGTCGGAGTCTTCCATTTTACGGCTCCCGTCGCACCGTCAAAACAAAATGTATAAGGAATGCATGAACTTACAACAATGACTTCCAGGTTTCCATCGCCATCAACATCATAAATAATTGGTGCCGCATCGTTGCAACTCCCGGTATAATATTTCCAGAGTAAACTCCCATCTGCGGCAGGAAGAGCATATTCCGTCCCATCATTCATATAAGTGCTGAACACAATTTCCGGCTTGCCGTCATGATCAATATCAGCCATTGCAGCCTGCCCAAAGGATGGAGCTTTCAGATCATAATGTCATTTAATCTGCGGATATTGGCCCTGAGAAGAAAAAGAGAAGAAAAATATCAGTGCCAACGTCGTACTAAAGTGGTTAAATCTGGTTTTCATACGATAAAATTTCAATTTTCTCAGGATGATTTAATTAATTGATAATTCGTCTTTCGTAATTCGTTATTCGTAATTAATTTTTAATGAACTTCTTCACCATCACAGTCTTCGCACTGGTAAGTCGCACAAAATAAACCCCGTTACGTAGATTGCTGATATCCAGTTGTATTTTGGAGGACTTCATTTGACTTCTCATAACTTCTTTCCCGTTCAGGTTCATAATTGATAATTGACCTGCTGCCGGGAGAGACAGTGATTCAATGGTTATCTTATCTGTTGCCGGATTGGGATATATTTGGAACGCATTTCGTTGAACTATTTCATTGATCCATGTTCCTGCTCCATCTGTGGTTTTATAAATATTTCCATTGCTGCCAACTACATAACCCGTCGAAGGATCGGTGAAGTGTACTGAAAATAAATCAACAGTGGATTTAATAAAATGGCGCTCCCACGTGACTCCGCCATCCTGCGTCTTAAACACCTGTCCCCCATACCCAACTACATAACCTGTCTCTTTTGAAGGGAAATTAATGGCATAAAGAGGACTGGTCCCTCTTAATTGTAGAGTCCATACATTACCGCCATCAATGGTCATATATACGTTATATCCTCCGACGGTAAACCCCGTA
>CAZUYY010000446.1:0-2958 GCA_964624935.1 uncultured Prolixibacteraceae bacterium | reverse complement strand
TCATAGCATTGATCAGGTCCTGAATGCTTACCTGTGAAATAGTTGCAGCCTTAATAAACTGTAACCGTTTCCCGATAACCTTTACAATCTTCATTTTTAATTTTTCATTTCACTCGTCTGCCTGTCCGCCTGTCCGCTTGTTCACCTGTCCGCTAGTCCGTTTTCTCATGGTCTTCAGGACATGTATCGCGATTTTGGCATTTAGTCTATCTATAATTCCTCCATCCTACAAATTGTAGATGTCTGCTTTATACTTTTTCAGATTTTCAGAGTCTGTGAACCAACTGCAGGTTTCTTCCAATCCTGTCCTGATATTATACTTAGGATGAAAGCCGGTAAGGTTTTTTAACAAAGTGTTATCTCCCCACAAACGGAAAACTTCCGAATTTTCAGGTCTGATCCGTTGTTCATCAGTGGTAAATTGAACGTCACTTTGTAAAATATCCTTAATCATATCCAACGTATCCGACATTGATATCTCTTGATTTGATGCAATGTTGACCTCTTTCCCTATTGATTTCTGACATTCGGCAAGTGAAAGAATGCCATTACAGGTATCTTTTACAAAATTAAAATCACGCGTTGGTCTTAGATCCCCAAGCTTTATTTCTTTAACTCCGGAAGCAATCTGGGTAATAATGGTCGGGATAATAGCCCTGGCTGATTGCCTGGGCCCATAAGTGTTAAAAGGACGTGCAATGGTGACCGGAAGCTCAAAAGAGTTGTAAAAACTCATGGCAATGGCATCAGCTCCAATCTTTGATGCGGAATAGGGCGACTGGGCTTGTTTTGGGTGTTTCTCATCAATAGGAACGTATTGAGCCGTACCATAAACTTCAGACGTTGAAGTTACAATGACCCTGATTCCACCATGTTCTTTGGCGGCCTGACAAACATTTAATGTGCCCTTAATATTCGTCTCAACATAACTATCAGGGGCATGATATGAAAAAGGAATTGCTATCAAAGCAGCCAGATGAAAAACAATATCAATGTCTTTCATGATATCACCCACATAATGAGCATCGCGTACATCACCACATACAATTTCCAGGTTAGGATTGGCAGGAATATCTTCAAGCCATCCCCAATAATTGAAAGAATTATAATAAGATAATGCTCGTACCTTATATCCTTTCTCAAGCAATAATTCAGTAAGATGAGATCCGATAAAACCATCGGCTCCCGTAATGAGGGCAGTTTTTTGGTTCATAGAAGGGGCGACCCTTGCGGTCGCGGGTTAATTTTTATCATGTAGGGGCGACCGGCCCGGTCGCCCTCACTAATGGTTTCTATATTTGTAAATATTTATTGTTCTTTTGAAAAACCCATCTTTCCAAACATCCAAATCCTTATGATTCATAAATTTATTTTTTCACCCTTCGCCCTTCCCTTCCCCCTCCCTCTTGGGGGAGGGGGTCAGGGGGTGGGGTTCTTCGCATCATCTTCACCCTTCACCCCTTCACTCCTCATTCACCATATTCGCTAACCTCTCAGTCAGCTCATAAAGCGTCTCAGGAGCAATATCCGCACCATTTGGCCAAGAGATGGTCCACCCGTCAACAAATAGTTTTTTAAAGTAGGCTGTATTCAATAATGGTTCAAATACGCCCTGTCCGATATAGGGTCTTAAATCTATATTCCCTTCTTTCCCATTACTGAAAACAATGTGAATGAAGTAATCATGAAGATATTTGGCATCGATTACCCTCGGCATATAAACTGTTTTCATAAGACTAAGATTATTGTAATGGTTCAATTTTATTAATGCTTACCTTATCGGAAATGTTTTTCCAGTTTTCTTCCAATTCTTTCTTCCTTAAAACCGCCCATTCCTTAATAAGATTTAAAGCAATGTTTGATCTGATATTTCCTTGTAACATTTCTCCTTCAAAATTGAATATTCCTTCTGTCCCTTGATATTCAGCATGAAAATGTGGTGGGTTATGCTCGCTAAAGAACATTCTGATAATAATCCCAAAAAACATCGAAACATAAGGCATGATTCATTCAATTATGAAATCTTTATTTCTTTTCTTTCACCTCTCACCACACATTCTTCACTTCTCACCCTTCACCCTTCACTTCCCCCTCCCTCTTGGGGGAGGGGCTCAGGGGGTGGGGTTCTTCGCATCACCCTTTAGCGGGTTGAGGATTGTCACACCGAAAGAGATGTAGAGTACGTTTGCCTCAACATCATAATCCCATTTTATTTTATTCTTCCTTTCAAACGACCCTAATATACTTATCATACGTAACTGGTATTTTTTCGTATAGCCTGATCGCTATTAATTCTCCAAAATCTCCTGCAAGTAATCCCCGAAATAACCCCAATCTTATAATTAAAGTGTAAATGTTTAATAACCAATACCCAGTACCCAATACCTAATACCCAATACCCAATACCCAAATCCCAATTTTTCATTCTTCTTCTTTCATTTCTCGTCCGCTCGTCCACTTGTCCACCCGTCCTCTGCCCTCTGTCCTCTGCCCTGTGTCCTCCGTCCTCGTTCTACAAAAAATTAATTGCTTGTTCTACCAAAAATTCCTTAATCGTGTTCTCGGGGATTGGTTCGACAAGAAATTCAACAGGCTCAGAGAAGTCAATATCTTTATGAAATGCTAATTGTTGCCTGAACAACTTTTCCGAAAACTGCTCCTTGAATAGTTTATTACATTCCATGCTTATATCATTTATTATAAAATGATCGTGCAAGAGAAAATACAGATCAACATAATCTTTCCATTTTGCTTTGCGCCCCAATGCAAATGCTTTCATCGCAGCTAACGTTTACAGGTTTGGAATAGTAATCGGTCCGGCTTTAACCGGATGCAAAATAGGATATGGATAATAAAAAAAAGTGACTCTAACATTGTTAATTTACAGATGAAGTTGGTCATAGTCCTCAAAGATCAGAGACTGCTGAAAAGGTATATGAAGTAATTTATTCCTGATCT
>CAZUYY010000445.1:0-2977 GCA_964624935.1 uncultured Prolixibacteraceae bacterium | reverse complement strand
TGTCGTCGGAACGACTCAAAAGAGCGACCGGTTAGTCTATGAAAACAAAAAATTCCCTGATCGCAATTTTAGTGCACAAGTCACTGAAGATGAACGTTTCCTTATCATCTACGAAGTCGAATCCACTACCGGTAATGCCCTCTGGTATCAGGACCTTACCTTAAAGCAGACCAGGTTTAAACTTCTTGCCCCGGGATTTGAAAATGACTATAACGTGATCGATAATTTAGGAGATAAGCTGATTGTCATGACCAATCTGAATGCTCCTAAAAAGATGCTTATCCTGATGGATCCTTTAAAACCCGATCCGGTTAACTGGAAAACGATTATTCCTGAACGCGTTGACGTTATGGAGGCAGCTAACCTAACGGGGGACAAGATCATCTCCACCTATATGCAGAAAGCCATCAGTAAAGCCTATGTTTATGATCTGAGCGGAAAATTTCTTTATGAGATGGAATTACCCGGTTTGGGAACACTTACGGGTATAAGAGGGAAAAAAGGAGATAAAACTGCATTCTATGGGTTTACCGGATTCCTATATCCTTCCACAATCTTTAAATACGACGTAGAAAAGAATAAATCCACTATTTACAATGCTTCCGAGATCGATTTCAATCCCGACGAATATGAAACCACACAAGTCTCGTACCTGAGCAAAGATAAGACTACTATCACTATGTTCCTTGTTTATAAGAAAGGCCTCAAATATGACGGTAATAATCCAACGATGCTTTACGGCTATGGAGGTTTTAACATCTCCATGACCCCAAGTTTCAACATCAGCCGTACGATCTTTCTTGCAAACGGGGGTGTATATGCAGTGGCTAACATTCGTGGTGGCGGTGAATATGGCGAAAAGTGGCACAAAGCCGGAATAAAGGAAAAGAAACAGAATGTATTCGATGATTTTATCGCTGCTGCAGAGTATCTGATCAGCGAAAAATATACCCGTCCTGAAAGACTTGCCATCATGGGAGGTTCAAATGGAGGGTTACTTGTCGGCGCCTGTATGACCCAGCGTCCTGAACTCTTCAGGGTAGCTGTTCCTCAGGTTGGAGTAATGGACATGCTTCGTTACCATAAGTTTACAATTGGTCGTGTCTGGGCCAGCGATTTTGGTACGAGTGATACTAAAGAGGGATTTGAGTACCTCTATAAATATTCCCCGCTCCACAACCTGAAAAAGGGTGTGAAGTATCCGGCGACCCTTGCCATTACGGGTGACCATGATGACCGGGTGGTTCCTATGCATACCTTTAAATTTATATCAACGCTTCAGGAAGACCAGGCAGGGGATTCCCCTGTGATCGTGCGTATTGAAACCAAAGCAGGCCATGGTGGCGGAAAACCAACCACAAAGCTTATTGATGAAGCTGCCGATATCTGGTCATTTGTAATGTTCAACCTGGGAATGAGCGTAAAGTAATCATCCGTACCATCGGACCATAGTTCCAAGATCTTGATAGTAAAATTTATTTTACTGAAGGTCAGAACTTTACATGAATTATCAAAAAAAAGTTATTAACCACCGTATTACCTTTTCAAATTAGTCCGATTAATGTCCATAAATAAGAAGCATGCACGATTATTCAGACAACAAAATTCTTAGCGAATTGAAGCAAAGTCATAAGGACTGCATCAATTACCTTTATGAGAAGTATTTTCCTCTGGCAAGATCATTTGTGTTAAAAAACTCAGGGACCCATGAAGATGCTGAAGATGTCTTTCAAGATGGACTCATTGCATTATTTAAAAAGATACAAACCGAGCCCTTGAAATTGAATTGCAGTTTGAAGACTTACTTTTTCTCCATTTGCAGGAATATCTGGATGCAGCGGCTTGATCGAAAATGGCGTCTGCTTTATCAGTCGGATTATGTTAATGAATCTGCCGGGGATTACGATCCCTTTGCATTCGAGATTGACGAGGAAAATCTGGAAAAAGAGAGGCTATATCACAATCATCTTCTTTCATTGCCTGAAGATTGTAAGAAGATTCTGATGATGTTCCTTTCAAAAATAAGTTTGAAGAGCATTACAGAAGTGATGGGGTTCAAAGACATTACTTATACAAAAACCCGTAAGTACTTATGTAAGAATATGCTTCGTAAGAGAATATTAAACGATCCTGAATACAAAACTTTTTTTGATGATGAGCAATAGGGAAAAACTTCCGGAACTTATCGACCGTTACAATAACGGAGAACTGGAAGGAGAAGAGCTTACTTACTTTCTTGAGCTGATGAAAGTAAATTCAAGGCTTAGAAAAGAAGTCGCACTCGACAGCGAATTGAATGAGATCCTGGCGAATAAGGATATTTTAGAATTACGTCAGATCATCCTCTCGGTGCAAAAGAAGCACCGTCAAAAAAAAAGACCTGATCTGCAAGTTATTCTGCTGGCGGCTTCTTTTCTGCTTCTCATAGCAACAGCAGTTTTTCTGGTAATGATTAATTCAGGACATCATCTTTCCGGTAATTCCGAAGTAATCGCTAAATACCAGCAGGAATTAAAGCAGTCGCAAAATAACAAGGTTGAAAAAGAGGAAACGAAGATGCCGGTGACCAAGGAAATAAATATCCCTGGCCGAACTATTGAAGTTAACCCATCTGCAAGTTTCCGGACGAATCCTTCTTTTGAAAAGATGATCGGGGCAACGAGACATATAGGTTATTTCACGATGATCGCTCCACGCATAGATTCTCATTTCAATATAAATGAAGAAATCCTGTTTAAATGGACCCTGAATGAACCAGCCAAAGTTGAATTGATGATAATGGATAATACAGGACTAACCATTAAGGAATCAGAATCACTTAATAATAATTATTCGCTTCCACCCGGAACCCTTAAAAAAGGACTTTTCTACTTTAAAGTATTGCAGAAAGACGAGATTATTTTCTTCGGGAAATTTGTGGTTGAATAGGTTGACAGACTCCAGGTTAATTAATGAAATTAAAATTAAAAGTACTGAC
>CAZUYY010000444.1:0-2983 GCA_964624935.1 uncultured Prolixibacteraceae bacterium | reverse complement strand
ACTGTGGTTCTATCGCCTTTTTGAAATCATCATAAACATATCCGACATTCGGATGCTGGTTCAAAAGGTTCCTGATCTGCAGCGCCCAGATGCCCGAATATTTCTTATGATTTGTCCGGAAGGTAAGGGTGAGATCAAGATAAAAAAATGGAGGTAATTTCGGCTTATAAGCATCCGTTTCATCAAGGATCTCGGTATGCTGTGCAATCGACTCCGGAAGATCGATCGGCACATAGTATTCTCCCCCGGTAAAGCTCGCCTTCAGGTTCAGGCCTAAAATATTCTTCTTCTTTACAGTCCATTCCTTTCCGCCCAAAAGATTGATCACATAATTCGTATTGAACATCGAATTGCGCCACACCCCGTCTCCTCCCTTGTATCTCGAATCAAACAGGGAGATCGTCACAAGATAATAATACTGCCGGGTAAGGAATTTCTCAAAGGTAAAGTCGATTCCGGCATTCCGGCCCGAGCCTTTGTTCGCCAGCGTATCATTGTAGTATTCCCCGGTGCTGTTCAGCATCGAATAATAACTCCCCGGCTTTACCGGAATGTCATATAAATACTGGTAATAGATCTCCGTATTGAACCGTATATCCTGCCGTATCAGGTAATCATAGCCAAGAACAAAATGCTCGGCACGGCTTAAATCTAAAGATTTATTGATCGGAATACTGGTCGTTTGATTCACCGGCATCCCTGTCAGGTACACTCCTATATCTTCCAGTTGCGAATGCATGCCATAGCCTGCGCTGAGTGTATGTTTTTGGTTGATCTGCCACCGAAGCGCTATCCGGGGTTCAATCGAATAATGCCCGTTCAGTAAAAAATCAGTAAAGCTCAACCCTCCCGTCATCTCAACATCAGGCACGATAACGCTCTTCGCCTCAGCGTATGCCTCGACAAGTCCGGTATTGCCGCTTCCCTGATTAACCCGGCCATAGATCCCCGTCAGCGGATCCCTTGATTTTATATCCAGATCATAAAATAACTGTGTATAACTTATTCCGCTGCGTAGCGTAACCCGCGTCCCGAACTTACGGTTATAGGTGACCGATCCCGTAAACCGGAAATTTTTCTGATACGTGCTGTCTTCCGGATGAAGTTCATATCCTTTAGTCATCAGGCTTTCATAATCGGTAATGTCATTATACGTTGCCGACAGATAGGAACGGATAAAGGAATGCTTTGAAAGATAGATCTCATGGATAAGAGCAATGGCCCCCATCCGGTTGCCAAGAAACGACTGCGACCGGTCATCAATATCGTTCCATGTTGTTGAATCCTTTTCAGGAGTCGATCTTATACTTGAGATCCCTCCGATACCGACAAGGGAAAATGTACCGGCCTTCGGCGTGGGGATATTGATCTTGAAGGAAAGATCCTGGAAAGATGGAATTGAATTTTTCAGCCAGGGATCAATGTATTGGAGAAAATACAGGATCGAATAGCGGTAGTTGAATAAATAGGATGCCGTATGATTCTTATTCAGGGGCCCTTCCGATGACAGGTCGATACCCTGAACACCTAATTGAACTGCATTTTCATACTTTTCGTTGTTTCCATTCCGAAAGTGCATATCGAAAATACCCGAAAGGGCATTGCTGTACTGTGCAGGAAAGGCTGCAGTATAAAAATCGGAGTTCGAAAGCACCTGGCTGCTGAAGATCGTAAACCCTCCACCGGAAGTGCCGACATATGCAAAATGATTAGGATTCGGAATATCGACACCTTCCACAAGCCAGAGCAATCCTTTGGGCGAATTGCCCCGGATCGTGATCTCATTGGAATTATCCCCGGCATTGGAAACCACCCCGGCAAGATTCGACACAGCACGCATGGGATCGTCAACACCGCCTGCATAACGCCGGCTTTCATCCGTATTAAAAGAACGGGCGCCGACCAATGCCATACGGTCAATGGGCTTGTCCTTGTCAACACTCGCTTTTACCTCAATTTCTTTTTCTGTGACCACAACTTCTTCGAGTTCCACAGTGATGACAGTTTCTTTTCCCGAAGAAACAAGAAGCTCAGGAATGACAGCAGTCTTGTAACCGATAAAGCTGACTTTTACCGAATGACGCCCCACAGGAACATTCAGGATCTTAAAAGAACCATCCGTACTGGTAATCGCCCCCAGTAACGGATCACTATTCAAAACAATAACATTCGCCCCCTCCAGCCCAATTTTTGTCTCCCCATCAACCACCTTCCCCCGGATCACCTGGCTTGGCGTCTGCCCGCAAATCACCCATGGCAGCAATAGTAAAAGAAATAAAATAGTCCCCTTCAAAATCAAACGAATTCAATAAATAAGTTGATCTCAAACTTACTAAAAAATAGTTCTCGCAGATTTCCGCTGAAAAAAATCGCAGATTCTCGCAGAGAAATTTCGATGATATTCCATATAATCCAATTTTACCATAGTATCAATTCTGCGAAAATCAGCGAAAAACCCCCAATACCCAATACCAATTCAACTCCCCTCCCTCTTGGGGGAGGGGTCGGGGGTGGGGTCCTTCGGGTCAGGTTTGGGGTGGTGCCATTTCCCCGCCCCGAATGGGGAGGGGTCAGGGGAGGGGCTGTCATGAGGAGGGGCCGGGGGTGGGGTTCTTTGAGGTAAAAAAAGACTTTTCAGAGTGGACTCAATTGAATTCGTGACAAAAAACTACATTTGTATAACGGAAAACAGAAATGGAATAATGAACAAAAGACAATCAAAATGAATATCATAAAGTTTATCATTTCTCTTGCATTGCCTCTGGCAGTCGGAGGAATCGCCGGAATGTTCACTGCAAAGGCAGTACCCGGATGGTACGCCTCATTGAACCGGCCAGTCATCAGCCCACCCAATTGGGTCTTCGGCCCTGTATGGACAATCCTTTACATCTTAATGGGAATCTCATTCTATCTTATCTGGATGCAGCCTGCAGGTAATATGCGAACGCTAGCCATTATCATTTATCTCCTGCATTTATTTCTG
>CAZUYY010000443.1:0-2986 GCA_964624935.1 uncultured Prolixibacteraceae bacterium | reverse complement strand
TCAATTCATGAAATTGTTTTTTTTACTCCCGCGCGTACCCTATCCTACTGAAAAAGGTGATAAGTTAAGAGCATTCAACCAGCTAAAACAACTATCCCGGAAGCATGAGATCATCTTATGTGCACTCAACGACTCTTTCCTTCATGAAGATGCTGAAGAAGTTCTTTCCACCTATGCAAAGCATGTCTACATCATTAATATTTCCAGGGCATCTATCTATTTACACCTCATAAAAACTCTTTTCTCCGATAAACCTTTACAGGTAGGCTACTTTTATAATAAAAGAATTAACAGGATTATCCATTCGCTGATCGACAAACATAAGCCTGATCATATATTTTGCCAGTTGATAAGGATGGCCGAATATGTAAAGGATGTTCCACTTCCAAAAACCCTCGATTATCAGGATATCTTTTCCAAGAATATGGAACGCCGGCTGGCCATTTCACCTTTCTATATGAAACCTTTTATGAGAATGGAATACCGGCGGCTTCTAAGGTATGAACACGACATCTTCGAAATGTTCGACAATAAGGTCATTATCTCCATTCCCGACCGTGATCTGATCCCTCATCCGGACAAAGAAAAAATTATTGTGTCACGAAACGGAGTGGATACTACTTTCTTCATGCCAATGGACCGGAAAAAAGAATATGATCTGGTATTTACAGGGAATATGGGATATCCGCCAAATATTAATGCGGCAGAATTCCTTGCACATAAAATCCTTCCCATAGTCCAGCCGTATAAACCTGATATCAGGATACTGATAGCCGGCGCCAGTCCTAACCTCCGGGTTTCTGTACTGAAATCAGAAAACATCGATGTCAGTGGCTGGGTTCCGGATATGCGGGATTGCTATGCCATGGCAAAGATCTTCATTGCTCCGATGCAGATCGGAACCGGATTACAGAACAAATTATTGGAAGCGATGGCCATGCAGATCCCATGTATTACATCTCCCCTTGCCAACCAGGCTCTCCTTGCAAAGGATAATGAAGAGATTCTGATCGCCGATACTGCTGAAGCCTATGCCCGACATATACTCTTCCTTCTCGACAATCCTGAAAAAGCCGGTCAGATAGCAAAAGCCGGTCATGATTACATTTTAAAGAACTTCACCTGGGAAGCAGAAACTGACAAAATCGAAAAATTGTTGAATAACAAATGATTCCGAACTGTTGTTTTTAATTTTTAACTTTTCATTCTTCATTTTTCATTCTACAAATGGTTGACGATAAAAAGATCATATTTTCAATGGTGAATGTCAGCAAGACATTTCCACCTCATAAACAGGTATTAAAAGATATCTACCTTTCTTTTTTCTATGGAGCCAAGATCGGGATCATAGGCCTTAACGGTTCAGGGAAATCAACTTTACTTAAAATCATCGCCGGCACCGAAAAATCCTTCCAGGGTAATGTGGTCTTCTCTCCGGGGTATAGCATTGGCATTCTTGAACAGGATCCATTGGTTGACAATGCCAGGACAGTGCTGGAGATCGTCAAAGAAGGCGTGCAGGAAACAGTCAATCTTCTGGAAGAATATGAACAGGTGAATGCGCGATTTGGAGAACCTCTTACGGATGCTGAGATGGATAAACTGATCCAGCGACAGGGAGAATTGACCGAATTACTAGACCATCACAATGCATGGGATCTTGACAGTCGCCTGCAGCGGGCGATGGACGCATTGCGCTGCCCCGAAGGAGACCGCCCGGTAAATGTGCTTTCGGGAGGAGAAAAAAGAAGAGTCGCTTTATGCCGGCTCCTGCTGAAGGAACCGGATATCCTGTTGCTCGATGAGCCTACCAACCATCTGGATGCTGAATCTGTGCAATGGCTCGAACAACATCTTCAGCAATATAAAGGAACAGTCATAGCTATCACCCACGACCGTTATTTTCTTGATAACGTTGCCGGTTGGATTCTGGAATTGGACCGCGGCGAAGGTATTCCCTGGCAGGGAAACTATTCATCCTGGCTTGAACAGAAGTCAACCCGCCTGGCTATGGAAGAGAAATTTGAAAGCAAACGCAGGAAAACACTGGAAAGGGAGCTCGAGTGGGTCAGGATGTCACCAAAAGCCCGTCAGGCAAAAGGAAAAGCGAGACTGGCAGCCTATGAACGCCTGTTGAATGAAGATGTGAAACAGAAAGAAGAAAGGCTTGAGTTGTATATCCCGAATGGTCCACGTCTGGGAAATAAAGTGATCGATGCATCTGCTGTTGCAAAATCTTTTGGGAATAATTTGCTGTTCGAGAACCTGGAATTTTCGCTTCCTCCCGCAGGGATCGTCGGTGTGATCGGTCCAAATGGCGCCGGAAAAACTACATTATTCCGCCTGATCATCGGCTCTGAAAAGCCTGACACCGGAACATTCCGGATCGGCGACACAGTAAAGATCGGGTATGTTGATCAGAGCCATACCGCCATTGATCCTGATAAAACGGTATTTCAGGTTATCTCAAACAACAGCGAGATCATTCAGCTTGGAGGGCGATCGATGAATGCAAGGGCTTATGTGGCGCGGTTTAATTTTACAGGAGCCGACCAGGAAAAGAAATGCGGCGTGCTTTCAGGTGGTGAACGCAACCGGCTTCATCTGGCCCTGACCCTGAAAGAAGAAGCCAATGTGCTTCTGCTTGATGAACCCACCAATGACATTGATGTGAACACACTGAGGGCGCTGGAAGAAGGACTCGAAAATTTTGCCGGTTGCGCCGTGATCATCTCCCACGACCGTTGGTTTCTCGACCGCGTGGCCACACATATTCTTGCTTTTGAAGGAAATTCACAGGTCTATTTCTTCGAAGGGGGCTATTCCGAATATGAAGAGAATCGTAAAAAGAGACTGGGCGACGAAGCCCCAACCCGGATCCGTTACAAAAAACTAAAAGCCGATTAAAGGGATGATTACAGTTTTTTTTCTGGCTAAATCTTATTTTGATGTGCTGGACATAATAATTAGCTTTGTAAAAACAAAG
>CAZUYY010000442.1:0-2993 GCA_964624935.1 uncultured Prolixibacteraceae bacterium | reverse complement strand
TGATAACCCACTGCTGAAGGCATCCGGCCAAGGAGAGCGGACACTTCGGAACCTGCCTGGGTGAAACGGAAAATATTATCGATAAAGAAAAGGATATCGTGACCGGTGGATCCTTCTTCCCCATCGCGGAAATATTCTGCCAGTGTAAGGCCTGATAAGGCCACGCGTGCGCGAGCTCCGGGAGGTTCATTCATCTGTCCGAAGACAAGTGTGGCCTGACTTTTAAGGAGTTCTTCATGGTCAACTTTTGAAAGATCCCAACCGCCTTTTTCCATATCTTCCAGGAATTCCTTTCCATACCTGATGACACCCGATTCTATCATCTCACGCAACAGGTCATTTCCTTCGCGGGTTCGTTCACCAACTCCTCCGAATACCGACATCCCGGAATATTTCTTGGCAATGTTGTTGATCAGTTCCATAATGATCACCGTCTTTCCAACCCCTGCACCTCCAAATAAACCGATCTTTCCACCTTTTGAATAAGGCTCGATCAGGTCGATAACCTTTATCCCCGTGAAAAGAACCTCTTTTTGAGTCGAAAGGTTCTCAAATAAAGGAGGGTCCCTGTGAATCGGATAGGTACGCTCCTCTGAGACCTTCCCAAGTCCGTCAATGGGTTTGCCGATAACATTGAAAAGCCTTCCGCGGATCTGTTCTCCGATAGGCATTGAGATTGGACCACCTCTCAGCGTAACATCCATACCCCTGCGAAGACCGTCTGTCGAATCCATGGCAATGGTACGAACCTTATTCTCACCTATGTCGTATTCACATTCCAGCACTACAACATTTCCGTCATTGTTTATCACTTCCAGTGCATCATAGATATCGGGTAATTTACTGTTTTCGTCGAAAGCAACATCCACAACCGGACCGATTATCTGTGCAATTTTTGCAACTTTTTTGTATTCCATTTTGGGGTTTCAAAATTTGCGCAAAGATAAAAGAAGTCCGTCATTTATAATAATTTTTTATTTTAAAGGTTATTATTATACCCTTGATCAGCGCGATTAAAAAACTAAAATCAGTTATGAAGAAACAGATACCTATGAAGTATTTTTACATCCTTTTAATTATCCTTCTTTTCCCTTTTTATGGTTTTTCCCAAAGGAACATTCCAAACATTATTGATACCGTTGAAACTGATAGCGGGGCTATTATACTTTATCGTAACCATACATGGGAATATCTGGAAAATGAGCCGGTAATGATGTCACAGGAAGAAGATTCGACCGGTCTGTTCTCGCACAGTTGGATCAACGATCAGGTGTTTGCATACATGGGTGCCAGCAAAAGGGATTCGATAAAAGATACCCTTCTGGCTCTCATTTCAAACAACAGGGCCTATTACCATCCAATTCCCGGCAGGATATACCGTGGTTTCTCATATACACATAAAGGGATGGATCTTTCCCTTAAAAAAGGAGATACCGTGTGCGCTGCTTTTGACGGGGTGGTAAGATATGCCAAATATAACCGGGGCGGTTTTGGTAATCTTGTCATCCTGAGGCATTACAATGGACTCGAAACCTATTATGCTCATCTTTCAAAACTAAAGGTAGTAGTGAACCAGGTGGTGAAAGCCGGTGATGTAGTAGGGCTTGGAGGATCCACAGGGAGAAGCCGCTCTCCCCATCTGCATTTTGAAGTCAGGTACAAGGATATTCCACTCGATCCACAGCGGATGATCGATTTTGATAATCATAAACTGATCTCAGATAGGCTCCCGGTAACCAGGGCTATTTTCTATCCTGCAGATTATGATGGAAAAGCTGTTTATTACAAAATAAGGTCGGGAGACACCCTTGGCCGCATAGCGCATAAGTACCATACTTCCATCAAGGAAATTTGCGCCATCAACAAAATCAAGACCACTACTATCCTGCGTGAAGGCAGAACAATCCGGGTAAAATAAAGGGAAAATTTTAAACTGGTTTTTCTCGGACTATTTCTTCCCGCGGTTTAAAAAAGTTCCGTTGAAAAAGGATCAGCATTAATACCCCGATAGTAATAGAAGAGTCGGCAATATTAAAAATCGGACTGAAAAACACAAACTCTTCTCCTCCATAGAATGGGACCCATGATGGAAAATGGGTTTGAATGATCGGGAAATAGAGCATATCCACTACTTGCCCATGCAGGAATCCTGCGTACCCACCTCCTTTTGGAAAGAGCGTTGCAACCTGGTTCCCAAAGACACCGGACGGATCGTTAAAGATGAGTCCATAAAACATACTGTCAATGATGTTCCCGATAGCCCCTGCCATGATCAGGGAAACGCAGACGATCAGGGCTGTACTTCCATTCTGTTTTATGATCCTGGAAAGCCACCAGCCAATAAGGATCACCGCAATGATCCGGAACAAGCTTAAAAACAACTTTCCGAAACTGCCTCCTAACCTCATCCCGAAAGCCATCCCTTCATTTTCCGTAAAGTGGATATAAAACCAGTTCCCGAAGATGCTATGGCTCTCTCCAAGATACATGGTAGTTTTTATAAAAAACTTCAATGCCTGATCCACGATCAGTACCAGAAGGATAATGATGACTGCTTTTTTCAACGGTCAAAAGAAATTGGAATGAATAACATCCGGTTAGTTTGAACTTTGGCTGGGCTGTGCCGGAGGACCCGTCACAACAGTCTGATTTCTTTTTGCCTCAATGCTCAGCGTGGCATGTGGAACAATGCGCAACCTGTCTTTCGGGATCAGTTTACCGGTTGCACGGCAGATACCGTATGATTTATTCTCAATCCGGATCAACGCATTTTCCAGGGCCTTGATAAATTTCGATTGCCGGGCTGCAAATTTGCTGTTCTCCTCTTTGGAAAACACCTGGTAGCCTTCTTCAAGAACCTTAAATGTAGGAGAGGTGTCATTCGTGTCATGATCATTTCCTGTCGTATAGGATTCGGTGAGCAACCTCAGGTCGTTATGCGCTTTTTCCAGTTTGTTGAGGATAATCTGTCTGAATTCCTCCAATTCTTCATC
>CAZUYY010000441.1:0-2999 GCA_964624935.1 uncultured Prolixibacteraceae bacterium | reverse complement strand
AAATAGTTGCTTCTGCGATGGAAGTTACTTCTTTTCATAAATTTGATAAATATTATTTTCGTTGCCTCCTTCGAATAAAAACTTTATAAGGTGGTGCAAGACCACACAAAACAATGAATAAACTCTTTGAGATACTCAACCAACCAGAAGGAAGAAAGCTGGAATTTAAAGAAATGGTTTCTTCTAATTCCGATCTGGCAAAAACCATTATTGCTTTTGCAAATGATGCCGGTGGGGAGTTTTACTTTGGCATTAAAGACAATCCCAGGGAGATAACCGGAATTGATGAAGCAAAGCTAATTGGACTGGAAGAAAAGATTGCGAACATCATTCACGACCAATGTCATCCTGTAATTCTTCCAGAAATTTCATTTCTTAATGTTGAAGGCAAGCATATCATCAAAGTTCAAATTTTCAAAGGGAGTAATCCTCCTTACTACCTTAAAAATAAGGGGGTTGGTGAAGGTACATTTATTCGTGTGGGTTCTTCCAACCGACAAGCATCCCCCGAAATTATTGCTGAATTGAAGCGTCAGCAGCATGGCATATCCTTTGACAGCGAAATATCGTATGAAAAACCTGCAGACGTCCTTGAATTTCTATTATTTAAGGCAGATTTTCTGGAGAAAACAAAGGAGACACTAACCCTTGCAATTTTAAAAAAGCTCGAGCTAATCAAGTCAATCCATGGAATAGCTTACCCGACCCATGCGCTGATTCTTCTCTCAGAGGATGAAATAAAAAAGAAACTATTCCCATATGCTAAAATTGAATGTGCGCGGTTCAAAGGGGAAGTTCCGGGCAATTTTATTGACCAGAAATCATTTGAAAACAGTATCCTCAGCCAATCCGAAGAAGCTTATCAATTCGTTTTGCGACACATTTCACAGGGAACCACAGATTATACCGGCGTGTATCGTAACGATCGATGGGAATACCCGGTTATTGCAATTCGTGAGGCAATCCGGAATGCGGTAATCCATCGTGACTATTCCCTGGATGGGATGGATATTAAGGTTGCCATATTTGATGATAAAATCGAAATAACCAGCCCGGGGAAATTACCCCCCAGTGTTGATTATAGTGATATGTTATCCGGGCAATCCAGTATACGCAATAAAATATTAGCACCGGTTTTCAAACGTTTAGGAATAATTGAGCAATGGGGCAATGGCTTGAAACTAATCGCCGACGAACTGAAAAAATATCCTGAAATAGGATTTGAATGGAAAGAACCTGGAATTGGATTCAGAGTAGTATTTTTCAAAAAAGATATATATCCTAAAACACTCCCACCCGAAGTTAGCACTGTGGAAGAAACTGTGGAAGAAACTGTGGAGAAAACGTCGGAGAAAACGTCGGAGAAAACGTCGGAGAAAACGTCGGAGAAAATACTGAAATTAGTTGCAACAAATAAATTCATCACCATATCTGAAATTGCCGCAATAATTAGTGTTTCAGAACGATCCGTCGAAAGAAATCTTCATAAATTACAAACCGAAAAAAAACTTGTTCGCAGAGGACCTGATAAAGGTGGTCATTGGGAAATAATTAAAAAATAACAAAACTGTTATATTTGTTGTCAAGTCTCAAATTTCAAGTCTGAACTGTAAAGCGTGAATGATTTCGGACTTCGCACTTCACATTTCACACCTGTCAACTATGATTCAGATAATTCCGTTTTGTATTGTAAACAAGCATGTAACTCCTTTTACACTTCTCATTCAGGAATGATCTGCTTGTAAAAGTTTCAACCATCGGTTGTTTTTCAAGAAAGGGTGCACTGATTTTAATTATACGCGATTCCATGATACCAATCCGTTTGCCAAATTCTATAAAATCAGCAAAAGAGGGATGTCCGGTTTTTTTCTGTATATCCGACCGGAATTCATCTGTAAACAGTCCCTTGTCTAAAGCGAAATCAGAATCATCAACATGGATCCGTGTATTGATGAGGTCGTAAGCCGGACTTAGTAAATAATCGCCGCTATTGCTTTCAAGAAGGGCGAAGTTTTTCAAATGTGCATCACCATTTGAGATCAGATAATTAAACAATACAAGAGCGTAAAACTTCTCCATCTCAATCCTCCATGCAGGCACGAATTTCTGAATCAACAGTCCCATCTCTTCATAGCTGCAATCATATTTAAAATTCGGGCCGGCATTATCCGATGATTTCCCTGCCAGTGAAGCAAAATCTTCTTTACCCCATTTCAACTCCTCCCCTTTAATATCAAACCGTCTGGTTATGTATGCCGGAGTACCATCCTTAAAAAAGATCAAAGCATTTGCAGCAGTGTTGATCCCAAATACCTGGCTTGCAATCTGCATTGTGAGATGTTCATTCGCCGGCACCTGGTCAGGATATCTCACATCCACCGGGATAGGTTTAAGAATGTATGTGCCGTGTTCTCCTTCTCTGGTTAGTCTTAAAACATTTTTTTCAAGCAGCATACTCTCTTTTTCCTGGACTCCGGAAATAGAGATCCTTTTGCGGTTTTCCATGAACTTCTTTGTGTCCTCTTCATCATGCCCGGGTGAATCATAAGGCAACACATGACTCACTTTCCTCCCCATAAACATCCTGCGCAGGCATCCTGGACTATAAGATGAAAATCCTTCAGCTAAGGTTCCGGGACAATTTTTTATTTCATCGATCTTCATTTTATTGAACAGGTCTAAGGGTTATTGCTCCAATGGTATCATATTGAGCTGTTGCCATCAACAACCCGAAATAATCCTTTTCATCAATCTTTAATACCTTACTCTGAAATTTTCTGTTGAATCCTTCACTGAGCATATTGAAGAAAAAAGGGAACAGATATTCGCCGGAAAATTCCTGGCAGCTCTTTGGCATGGTCAGACTTATCGGAGGTTTATTATCATTATTGAACCATGCATCATCATACCTGAACCGGAAACTTTGACGGGACTCTTCAGTCAGGATACCGGCCAATTCTCCATTATAATAAACTTCTGCTGCCCGCATAAACTTACAA
>CAZUYY010000440.1:0-3011 GCA_964624935.1 uncultured Prolixibacteraceae bacterium | reverse complement strand
AAAATGATAAGAAAACACGTCAAATACTGGATTTGGCGTGGCAGAAAGCAAATCCGCCGAAGGGATAAATGGCATTGATTTAGGAATAGTGGCAACACCTTCACCTGTCGATCCCGGACCAACAATCAGCATACCGGGGATAGATTTTTTAGTAAATGCCCTGAAAGCAGCAATATCTTTTGCGAAAGTCTTTGCATTATATCCGGCAGGAGCGCCACCCGTAGCAGGAATATCAGGCTCATTGAATAATTCCGCGGCAGTAATGACGCCGCCGATAGATTTTGTATAATCAACAATTTTTTTGGCTTCTTTTGACGTCCAGATTCCTTTTGAGTCACGAACACCCGCACTAACTGCAAATGAAGTAACGAGTTTTGCGTCAACGGCTTTAGAAAAATCAATAACCCCTTTCCATTGTGCCTTGGTAAGTACTCCATTAAAACCTTTGGGAATTACTTTTTCCTTATCCTGAAAGAAAACTGAATTGGCCCATCCACCACTTACACGCAAATAAACGGGGCCAAGCGCTGCAGCCAGTTTGCGAAGCCGGGAGTCAGAAAGGTCAATGGGTGGTATTGCCTGAAACATAGAGGTATCTGCACCAACTGTTTCTGATTTAGCATCAGCAGGTGCTTTTGCGTTCTTGCTTTTATTTATCGCATCAGGAGGGTAAGGCTTCCAGAAATTGCCCCCGATTACCTCAGCCATTTCAATGTTGTAAGATTGATAACGTTCATCAACGGTACCTAAATATTTCATCGTTTTGGGATTAACTTTTATGGTGATAGATTTTACTTCTTTTCTGGGAATTCCATTGCCTCCAGCATTACAATTGTTGAAAATCAACCCGAAGCAGGTAATTGTTAATACGATTATTCTTAATGTTCTCATATTGCGAAAGTAGATTCGTTTTTCTATCATTCATTTGTTTGAATAACAGCGTCACTGTGAGCCGTTTGTTGCTGGCAAATATAAGAAGGAATCTTAGAAAACGACAAAAGGAGTTCAAAGTTGTACACTTCCGATTTTCATGATTTGGGAAGTAATAACTTTACTTTCTGAAAATATCCTGGAGCTTTTGTTGCTGATTGATGCAGTACGCAGAGCTTCGGCACGATCAATTGTCGCAATCATTCCCTATTTTGGTTATGGCCGGCAGGATCGCATGGATCGGCCAAGGATTTCAATCACAGCAAAATTACATGTCAGGCTGCTTTCTGCTGCAGGGGTCGACCGGGTTGTAACCCTCGACCTTCATTCCGGACAAATGGAGGGATTCTTTGATGTGCCGATTGATCATTTACATTCCACTGAACTTTTCTGTTCTTATATCAAATCATTACACCCTGATCATCTTACATTTGGTGCAAAAGACATCAATGGCATAGTCAGGGCTGAACAATATGCAACGTTGTTTGATACAAACATTGTTATATTCCATGCTGTTAAACCGAGATATAACAGCAATCCGAAGGCAATCTATGGAGACGTTGAAGGACGTGATGTTATCATTCCGGACGATATCGTTGATACAGGCAGGTCAATCTATCGGGCTGCGCGATGGATAATGAAGTATGGTGCAGCATCTGTCCGCGCAATCATCACACATCCTCTCGTCTCCGGGAATGCTTATGAATATATTGAGGATTCTGATCTAATTGAATTTGTTGTTACAGATTCAATAACCCTCAAACGAGATTGTTCTAAGATAAATGTGCTTTCGACGGCTGAGATGTTTGCGGAGGTGATAAATGATTATTCTGAGTAAAGTCGTCAACCTCTTCCGGATGAAGTTAGGCCACTATTTCAAAGGGCAAATGGGATAACAAAAATACTATTTTTTCAATTTCCTCCTTTCTTATTCGAAAAGGCTAAATCTTATTTTGATGTGCTGGAGCGAAAAGATAATTTTCGATTCCCGATTGAATTTTTTAATTGACGTTATACGATTGAAATCAAGATGCCTTATGAATTGCCCCAGATTTCAGGCTGGGGGCAGGGATAACATCAGTAGTTCAGGACTTTAGTTTAAATCTTACACGGTAAAAGTTTTGGACTAAAGTCCGGTTTAATATGTCCCTTGATAACCCCGCGCGAAAGCGCAGGGTAATTCATTTGAGTCGGCAGTTTGCAGTCGGCAGTTTTTGAATTACCTCAGATTATGGGCCGGATAATTCATTTTCGTCTTAGCCAATCAAAATAAGATTTAGCCAAAAAACGCTCGCTCTGACCAGTTTTCACCTGTATAATCTGACCACCAAAAAGCATTGAATGTTAACAGGTTGGTATAGTCACCCAATGTCGGCTCAAGGTGGTTCAATGATCCGGTTTTTTCCATAACTCTCTCTGAGTTAACATATTTTTTGTTTTTTCTCTTGACTTTTGAAAATATCTTGTAAATTTACCTACTTACTTTTAAAAAGAACCAAAAAAAATGAACTCACCTCCTAAACCTCAACTGGTATTCCGAATCGGTGCAGTTGGGCACCTGACCAACAGACTCAAGGATGCAGACTTTACTGAGCTGTCCAACACGATAAGGATGTTGCTTGAAGATATAAAAGGCCAAATCGTACAGTTCAAAACTTCAAATCAAAGCTTGTATAATGAAAAAGACATCATATTTCGGATTATTACTCCTTTGGCTGAAGGATCAGATAGAATTTTAGCTAAAGAAACGTTAAAAGCTGATTTTCAACTTCAAACTGTTTTTCCTTTCCATAAGGAAGTGTTTGAAAAGGATTTTATTCCACCAAGAACGTTGATGAATAATTCTATTGAGGAGTTTAATGAAATTATTGAATTAGCAAAAAAAAATAATAGCTATTCCCAGTTTGAATTGGATGGTAATAGAGTTAATACTGGATTATCTTATAGAAGAGCAGGACAAATAGTTTTAAATCAGTCAGATATTTTAATTGCAATTTGGGATGGGAACACAAAGTTACGTATTGGTGGAACAACAGAACAAATGAACTGGGCTTTTGAGATGGGAGTTCCTGTTATTTGGA
>CAZUYY010000439.1:0-3013 GCA_964624935.1 uncultured Prolixibacteraceae bacterium | reverse complement strand
ACTCATAAGTGTTATCAATCTTAAGGGTCAGTCTCCGGTAATAGGATTTGTCAATGATCCCTTCTTGGTCAAAATAACCTACACCAACATAATATTGAACGGTTTTGCTGGATCCGCTGGCTGAGCCCTGGAAATTATAAACCGGCGCAAGGTGAAATATCAGGTTTTGCCAATTGGTATTAGGCACCAAGTCAACATTATTATAGGTTCCGGGTTGAAATTCATTTATTATTGTTGCATAATCCTTACCATTCAACAAGCTTATTTCGTGTGCTACTTTCTGCCAACCTGTTTCCCCGGTAATGGTGAAGGTTGTCTTACCCTCTCCAACTTTTCCTGATTTTGTCGTAATGACGATAACCCCATTGGCGCCCCTGTTCCCATAAATAGCCGTTGCAGAGGCATCCTTTAAAACCGTCATCGACTCGATGTCGGCACTGTTCAGGTAAGATATATCATTCAAAATAACTCCGTCAACCACATAAATTGGCGAAGCGTCATTTAATGTCCCGATACCACGGATAAGGACTATTGGAGCCTCACCCGGAGTTCCGGATGATTGCATGACCTGCACCCCGGCAACTTTTCCTTCAATGCTTTCCATCGGGTTCAACGCAGTGATCTTTGTAAGATCATCAGTCTTTATCGTCGAGACCGCGCCGGTAAGATCATTCTTACGCAGAGTCCCGTAACCTACTACGACTACTTCCGGTAGTGTTGTCTTTTCCGGAACCATCATTACATCCACAATGTTCTGTACACCTAATTCTATTTCCTGTGGAGTATAGCCCATAAAAGAAAATATCAGAATGACTTTCCCTTCAGGTACCTTGAAGGTGTACTTCCCATTAATATCGGTCACCACACCCGTAGTGGTTCCCTTGATTTGTACCGTCGCTCCCGGCAGGGTTTCTTTTGTGTCGGATGCAGATACCGTTCCTGTTATAGTTCTGACCTGGGCATTGCAAACCGACAAAAAGACAAGAAAGAATCCCAGCAATGACAACGCTATCATGTTCCATCTTTTTTTATGTATATCTTTAAATCGCATAAAGTTGTTTCATTAAAAGAGATTTTTTTATTATCCCATCTTACTGGGAACAGTTAACAAATTCTATAATTTCCAACTTAAACATTCTTTTCGCGGTAAAATTAAGACCATTTCTAAATAAATTCAAGTATTTTTTAAAAAATTTACTTCTTTATAGGTTTTTGAACGCATCCCGGAGTTGCTTTAAAGGATATGAAAGGAAATAAGAAGGTTCTGGTGATGGCAAATCCTATAAATATTCGTATTTTTGAAAAAAAGTAAACAGATAAAGGTTTAATTTTATGATTAAGAAAAAAATCTTGATCACTGGTGGGGCCGGCTTTCTGGGTTCCCACCTTTGTGAGCGGTTGCTGAAAGATGGAAATGAAGTGGTTTGTCTTGATAATTATTTCACGGGACAGAAACAAAACATAATTTCTCTTTTAAGCAATCCCTATTTTGAACTGATAAGGCATGATGTGACCATGCCATTTTTTATTGAAGTTGATGAGATTTATAATCTGGCATGTCCTGCATCTCCTATTCATTATCAGTATAATGCAATTAAAACCGTCAAAACCTCGGTGATGGGCGCTATCAACATGCTGGGACTGGCCAAAAGGATTAAGGCGAAGATCCTGCAGGCATCAACGAGTGAGGTATATGGTGATCCCGATGTCCATCCGCAACCTGAATCGTATTGGGGACATGTAAATCCCATCGGGCCAAGAGCATGTTATGACGAAGGGAAACGGGCAGCCGAAACGTTATTTGTGAATTATCACAAACAAAATAACGTCAGGATCAAAATCATCAGGATCTTTAATACTTACGGCCCCCGGATGCATCCCAACGACGGCCGGGTTGTCTCAAACTTCATTGTTCAGGCGCTCAGGAACGATGATATCACCATCTATGGCGATGGCACTCAAACCCGCAGTTTTCAATACGTCGATGACCTGATAGAAGGGATGATACGGATGATGAATACAAGGGAAGATTTTACCGGTCCGGTGAACCTGGGAAACCCTGTGGAATTTACTATCCGGGAACTTGCCGAAAAGGTCATTCAACTGACCAATTCCACGTCGAAGATCGTCAGAATGCCGCTTCCACCGGATGATCCTGCACAACGCCAACCCGATATCCGGCTTGCAAAAAAAGAACTGAACTGGGAACCCAAAATCCCATTAGAGGAAGGATTGAAAAAAACCATTGAATATTTTGCATCCATTATTTGAATGTTGCCAGCAAATACAATATGATTGACAGGCAAAAATTTAATGATACTCTTCAGTATTTCGATAAAGACGTTATCCTCGACATTATTGATCTTTACGAAAAAGAACTACCTGCGCGGTTTGAAAAGCTTCAGAAGAACATCTTTGATAAAGATTTTGATGCCTTAGCTTTTAATGTCCACAGCCTAAAGAGTGTTACCGGGGCATTCATGGCTGCCGCGCCATTAGAACTTGCAAAAATAATGGAGGAAAGGGCACTCAGCAGGACTGATCAGGACTTGCCGGAACTTTTTAAAAAGCTAAAATACTCCACAGAAGAACTGCTGATGGAGTTGAGGATTATTCGCCAGGAATTGTTATCAGGTGATCACCCCCTGTTTAACAAAGTATAATTCAGGCACAATGTCCCGTATTACCATTTACCGGTAAAATGAATGGGAAAGAGGTTCTTTTTGATCAGTTCTTCCAGTTCTTCAGGATTGAAGGGTTTTGCAAGAAAATCCTGCGCTCCCAATTGATAACACCTGACGCGTTCCTTGCTGCTTTCGATGCCTGAAAGCATGATTACAGGGGTATGTCTGGTAAATCCTCTCTGCCTTACTTTTTCCAGGAACTTATACCCATCCATGTTTGGCATCTGAATATCACATATGATCAGATCAGGGAGATTCCCTTCCATCCATTGAAGGGCCTCGAGTCCATCATATTTGCAAACCACCTCATATTTTTTTGAAAGAAAATT
>CAZUYY010000438.1:0-3015 GCA_964624935.1 uncultured Prolixibacteraceae bacterium | reverse complement strand
CCCTCCCCCAAGAGGGAGGGGAGTTGAGACAAAATCTTTAAATAATTTTTCATAATACAGGCAACCATTAACTAATTCGGGGTTTAATAAACAAACAGAGCTATCAAAGTAGTAAAAATCTTTAAAATCCGGGTCCTATGAAAAAACTTTTTCTTCTGCTGGTAATGTGTTTTGCAGTTGTCAGCCTGATGGCACAGAACAATGTACTTACCTTGTCAGGTAATGTTACTGACAGCGCTTCCGGGAATCCGGTTCCAAATTACCCGGTTCATATAGATATTGATTCAGCAAGTGGCGGATTCTATTATCATCACATTGTTTTTACCATGCCGAATGGTTCTTATGGCGACTCAATATTTTTTAATATTGGATCGGTACCAACGGGAACAGTAATGGTTTCGGTGTGGGATTGTATACTGCATATGCATTATGTAAACTTTGCATTCGGGCCTGGAAATCAGAATTTTGTACATAATTTTAGTATTTGTGTTGGTCCGCCGCCTCCACAATGTCATGCTGATTTCTATCCTGCCGTACCGCCTCCGCCGCCGAACCCACTGGCTGTCCAGTTCATAAATACTTCTACGGGGTCAAATGGACCCTGGAACTGGAATTTCGGTGACGGAACCACCTCCAACCTATTTGCTCCTATTCATGTTTATCAGGCATCGGGATTGTATCAGGTAACTTTACATATGGGTTACAATAACGGCGGGTGTCATGACAGCATTACCCATCCCGTTCAAGTTTTTGATTCAATAAGCCATGGATGCCATGCCGAATTTATATGGTATCGCGATTCAAGTATGTTGCTGACGGTACATTTTATTTCCCAATGTATTGGCGATAGTCTTACCTATAACTGGAATTTCGGCGACAGCACATTTTCAACTGATAAAAACCCCACTCACACATATGCACATGATGGGATTTACAATGTTTGTCTTGCAATTCATTCTCCCAACAACTGCACAGATGCCGGATGTCAAGAAATAGTGGCAGGTCCACCGCCGCCACCGGGATGTGCAAGCTGGTTCAACCACATGCCTAACTGGCTGCAGGTCAGTTATCAGGGACATATGCCATGGAACATTCCAGCGACCTATTCATGGACATTTGGGGACGGGAGCAGTGGCACCGGACAGAATATTGATCATACTTACGCCAGTGCCGGATTTTATTCTGTATCTCTGACCACCGTGCGCCAGGATTCAGTAAACTGTATCTTTACAAGTACACAGCAGATCTTTGTCGGCGACAGCATTGATCTTCACCAGGTTTACGGGCAGGTCATTGCAGGGAACTTTCCCATGCCTCACGGTGTGGCAATGATATTTTCGGCTGACACGCTGCCTGGCGGCATGCCTTATTTTGCGATGTCTCCACTTGATTCAACCGGTATTTACATGTTCCCTTATGTTCCTAACGGAGAGTTTGTAATCTGGGCAGTGCCTTTTGATTCCACCGGGGGTTATCTGCCTACATATTATCAACAAGCGTTGTATTGGGAACTGGCGACCAAGATTAATCTGGGGCAACCGGCAAACCCTTATAATATTCACCTGCTCCATGCAGGTAACATGTTTGAGGGCCAAGGCGGCATCAACGGGCATATAAATACCCAGGGATTGAAATCATCCACGGTTAACGAGATTACTATGCTACTTTCCGATGAACAGGGCAATGTATTAGGATTCAGGAGAGTCAGTACATCAGGCTCGTTTAATTTTAACGGTATGGCCTATGGCACATACTATCTGAAACCAGAACTACCCTTCATTCCCGGCGACCAGGTAAAAGTTGTGCTGAGCGCTGCCAATCAAATTGCTAATGTTACGATGACCTTTAATGGGACCAGTATAGCAGGTGTTACTGAACTTTCTTCAGTTGAAAGTTTTACAGCCTACCCTGTTCCGGTGAAGGATGTGCTTAGCCTGAACGTCAATCTTGTAAATGCAGCAAACATGACTGCAGAGATCTATTCTTTTACCGGGCAAAAAGTGCTAAATGAAGACCTTTCATTGGCTAAAGGGGAGAATGTGGTCAAGCTGGATATGAGTCTACTGAATTCAGGTATCTATATTTTAAAAATGACATCAAACGAAGGAATTAAGATTATTCAGAAGATAGTGAAGGAATAGAGCGGATTCATTCTTTACCGCAAAGGACCCCACCCCCGGCCCCTCCCCCAAGAGGGAGGGGAGAGATCGGAGGTCAGAGAATGGAGGATGGAGGATAGGTGTCGGTGGACTGAAGAATGAGACAGCAAGGTTCGTCCGTGCATTATAGGCAATTCTAATTTGTTCCTCCTCTCTAAAAATGATATAGCTTCCCGGAAACTTTATTTTGTGGATAAACAAAAGGTCTCTACTTTGGCAGGCCTTGAAGAAAAAATACATAGTCCCGTCTCCATTACACACAGATCAAGAATGATAAGCCCGGATGGCGGAATTGGTAGACGCGCTAGTTTCAGGGACTAGTATTCTTACGGATGTGCAGGTTCGAGTCCTGTTCCGGGCACTCTAAATAACAATGTACCCCGTTAACATTACGTTTTCGGGGTATTTTTTTTAATGTTTACCACCTCATCACTTTACCGTCTGACATTCCAATTTATCTATTGATTATAGTTAACTTTTGTTAATTAATAAACAAATAAATTACTGAAAATGTTAGTAAAATATGGCTCATTGAAGATTAACGTTAAATAAATCTAAATAAATGCAAGAAAAATATTTTCCTATTGTATCTTTGCAATTCTGCAAGATTATAGATAGTCTAAATAAAAACAATGCGTTTTAAGATTGGATGAAGTGCTGCTTAAAATTCAGGGAAGATAGTTCAAGCAAAAAGTGAAGAAATCATTGACTCATATAACTGCAACTTATAGTTACCTGGTGTCTCCGATAGGAAATATTGTGTTCTGTTTTTTCTGCTTGCTTTCTTGCATCAAACAAGCGTGTGAAAAAAGAATTTTGTCAATGCAAATAATGAATTCTAAATCTTTAGATAAAT
>CAZUYY010000437.1:0-3025 GCA_964624935.1 uncultured Prolixibacteraceae bacterium | reverse complement strand
CCAAGAGGGAGGGGAGAAAGATAATTTACGATTGGACGATTTTCGATTCCCGATTGAATTTTTTAATTGACGATTTACGATTATTGGTATTTGGTATTGGGTTTTTGGTATTGGGTGTTGGGTATTAGGGGCGACCAACCGGGTTGAATATTTAAAGGGAGACCCAACGGGTCGCCCATGCAGGGGCAATGGCGGAATTTGGAGGCGCGAGAATGGGGAAATTTGGAGGGGGCGATGAGGGAAATAAATGGAGGGCGACCGGTCCCGGTCGCCCCTCCATTTATTATGACTACCCTGATATTATTCGACGATCACTTTCTGAACTTGCTGGGCATCCTCTGTCAGGATTTTGAAATAATAGATTCCTGGCGTCAGTCTGGAAATATCGAGCTGATATGATGAGGTAAGATCGATGTTATTTTTCTGGATAACAAGGCTTCCGAGTGAGTTGAATACTTTCAGGTCGGTCTTCATCTTATATTGTGAGCTAATCCTTATCGATTCTTTTGCAGGATTCGGGGAGATTGTAACCAGCTTCTGCAGTTTATTTTCTCCGATCCCGGTCAGGACATTCACAGGGAATTCGATGGAAAACGAACCGGAGCCGCAGGAATTTATGCCCTGGACCTTGATGCTGGCACTACCCAGATAGGTGTTGCTCCATGTAATTGAGCCGGTTGTGCTGTCGCCTGTGAACACTCCTGCATTTGAAGGGGTTACAACCCAATTATATGTTCTTGCATAGGTTCCTCCGGTTGTTGTGTATGGAGTGGTCGATCCTCCTGTTGGTGCATTATTACCGGTAGGTTCAGCCGGAGCATTTGGTACTTGCGGGTCAACGTTAACAACGGCTGTTCCATTCATCTGGCTGGTGCAGGTTGTAGAGGGATTCAATGCCTGTGCGGTATAATTTCCTGCTGTATACTGATTTCCGAATGAAATTGCGCCACCTGTTCCAGGCACAACGGTAGTTGTTGCTGTACCATTAAGGTAAAGTGTATAGTTAGTGCCGGTTTCAGAACCAGTAAGTCCAACGGGGACACCGGTACCTCCTGTTGCACAAGTTGCACCTCCACCGGTCATGGTGAAAACACCGGGGAGATTGTTGACAGTTACACTAAGAGCAGAAGACCAGGGCCCCTGACATCCATTATTCATTCCGGAAACGGTTATCTGGGCTGTACCTGTATATGTTGAAGCCCAATCGACAGTCCCTGTTGTAGATGATCCGGAAATTGTACCTGCTGAAGCCGGGGTGATCTGCCAGACATAAGATGTGACCGGCGAGGCTCCTGTGGTCTGGTATGTAGTATTTCCCGGATTCAGACAAAGGAGGTAAGGTCCGGTCGGGGTTCCGGGTGTACCTGGCGGGGTGCTGACTATAATGCTTAAGGTTGGCGACCAAGGTCCATCCCCGCAGGAATTCGATCCCTTAATTTTCAAGGATGCAGTACCGGTATAGGTACTGTTGAACTGAATGGTGCAACTGTTACCTGAAGGCGTAAGTACGCCTGCCGTAGAGGGTTGAAAATCCCATGTATAAGATGTGGCATCAGAAGCAGCTGTTGCCGTATAGGTTTCAATTGGTGGATTTTCACATAGCTGACTATTTCCAGAAGGTGTTCCCGGAGTTCCCGGTAATGCAGTAGAATTGATGTATGCAGACTTGACCATTGTATTCCCTCTATAAGTCGTGGAGTTCCATGCAGTCTCCGTGGCATTAAAAGTCCCGGTAGTATTATATACTACACTGGGATTCTGACTCGTCGGAGAAGAGGGTGTTGCACCCGGAAGATTCCATTGATATGTGTTGACTCCCGATGATTGATCTGAATAATTGACAGTGAACGGCGCACATCCTGATGTGACATTTGATGTGAAGTTGACCGAGACCGGAACGGGGATTGAATTTAACGCGACTTCTACCCCATTGAAAATCGTTTTTGACGAATAATCCTGGACAAAAGCTACTACCTCACAGTTTGAATTGACCCAGGAAGGATCTTTTGTAAAACTGACAAGGATAACCTGCATATTGCCTGATGAAAAATTAAAGGATGTTCCATTTGCATCCGGCGCCATAAGCCGTTCGACATAGTTAACCTGATGCATACAGCCCGCGGCAGGCCAGGAGGCAGTAGCAATGTTAGTTTCCGTCAGCGCAAGTTGCAGGCGTAAATCCGAAGAAGAAAATGTAGCAAGTTTGTAAACAGAAATAACAAGGTTATAGGTGTTTCCTGAATTGGTTCCTGAAATATCGATTGTCAGAGGAGATTGAACTGCATAACAGTTATTGTAATCATTAAGGTAGGTCGGATACAATCCCTGTCCGGGGCAGGCATAACCACCGACTTCACTTGTCAAACCATCAAAAGTAGCAGTCGGAAACCCGGTAATATTATAATAGTTATTCCTCGCATCACCATCTGCATTTGAAAAAGCATCCGTGTTATGGTACTCGATCACTGCAACCTGTTTGCCGGCATTTACGAGACTATCGGCGCCATTAGCTGCGGCAGGACAGTAAGTGCACCATGTTGCAGTAGCGACTTCGAGGATTACTTTACTTCTTTGAATGGATTGTGCAAAAATCGTCACACCCGCTATGATGGCGATCAGTAAGAGTACAAGTTTTTTCATAAGGATTATTTTTTGTTTAAGGAAAAGGTTCTGCGTGCAAAATTAATCTTTTATTAATTCATAAGACGGGGAAGAGAAAATCTAAAGTGATAGAGTATGCAAGGCAGACAAGCGGACAGGCGGACAGGCGGACGGGATGATAAATGGGAGGGGCGACCGGGCCGGTCGCCCGTGCAACAACGCCTCTGCAACAATTATTTCAGATAAGCTGCAATTCTTTGACGAACGTTTTCCCTGATATTCATCCAGAAAAGGTTATAATCCACAACATGGAGGTTTTTTATCTTCTTTATTTTTCGGTTGATATTATCAGGAAGTTCGACCCATAATATTTTTGTTGCGGGTTCTATACCTGCACCGACACTATGCGGATCAAGAGTATTAA
>CAZUYY010000436.1:0-3033 GCA_964624935.1 uncultured Prolixibacteraceae bacterium | reverse complement strand
CACCCTTTGTCATGGAACTGCCCCCTTACAGGATGCCCACCCTGAGGGTAACTATCCGGCATATGTGGGAAAAAGGAGAACATTATCTGAAAAAGATGGGAGGCGTCATACTTATTGCAGTTATACTTATCTGGGCCCTTGAATATTTTCCTCGTGGTAAGTCAGCGGCCAGCCAGGACGAGCAACTGAAAAACTCGTACATTGGAAAATTCGGACAGGCCATTGAACCTTTGATTTATCCTTTAGGATTTGATTGGCGTATGGGAGTCAGTCTGATCACAGGCACGGCCGCAAAAGAAGTCGTGGTTAGTACAATGGGTGTTCTTTATGGGATAAGCCAACCCCATGCACATGATAAAAAGCTGAATCTTTCTTCCATTCTGCAAAACGAAAAATATAAGGAAGGAAGAAGGGTTGGGAAGAAAATTTTTACTCCTCTTGCCGGGATCTCATTTTTACTGTTTATCCTGATATATATGCCATGCGTGGCAGTTGTCGCCACGGTTAAAAAAGAGTCAGGGAACTGGAAGTGGGCATTGTTCCTGATCTTTTATACAACAACTTTAGCATGGCTGTTGTCATTTTCAGTATATCAGATAGGAATGTTGTTCAGCTAATTAAAAAGCGATTAATGCAGTAGCGAAATAGCAAAAAAATTATCACTTGTAAATGATTCAGATCATCCTTACCGTTATTATTGTTGTTGTTGCGCTGGGTTCTGGCATTTACCTTACAATAAGGTCATTACATAATCCATTGAGGGCCTGTAAGGGTTGTGAGAAGAACTGTGGAGGCTGTGCATTGGAGGATCTTAAAAAAGAGATTGAAAAGAAGAATACAAAGAATAAGATGTAAACTTTATTAGATATATTGTCTGTACGGATATTTCTTACCTTTGAAAAAATTGATTAAGAAATGGATTTTGGTATTTGTTTACAAAGTGTGATTCCTTTAAGGATTGAACCTGCACATAAATCTGAAATGGTAACCCAGGTTTTATTCGGCGAACTTTACCGGGTCATGGGAAAGGAAGATCACTGGCTAAAAGTACAGTTAACTTATGATAATTATCAGGGGTGGATTGATCAGAAACAATCTTTTCCGCTTGATGAAGAGGAGTTTATACGTTTAATCGACGCTGACACACCCGCTTCTCTCGATCTTGTACAGCTTCTTTCCAACGAAACACGGAAGACGATAACACCGATCCTGCTCGGCAGTTCATTACCGGGGATTGTTGATAGCAGGTTCCCGGTCGCAAATGAAGTATTTTCTTTTGATGGATTGGTTGCTGATACAGGGGCTCTTGAAAATATGGTAACTCCACAACTCAGGCAAAAAGTAAAACAAACCATCATTGATGATGCTATGTTATACATCAATGCACCTTACCTTTGGGGTGGGCGGACTCCTTTCGGTATCGATTGTTCGGGATTGACCCAGATGGTATATAAGCTGAAAAAAATAAAATTACTTCGTGACGCAGCACAACAGGCCACGCATGGAGAACCGCTTAATTTCATCTCAGAATCGGAGCCGGGAGATCTTGCTTTTTTTGATGATGAAGAGGGAAATATCATCCATGTAGGTTTGATGATGGACAGGAACCGAATCCTGCATGCTTCCGGAAAAGTAAGGATCGATATCATCGATCATGAAGGGATCTTTGATGAAGATGAAAAAAGGTACACCCATAAATTGCGGGTGATAAAAAGGATCATCTGAATCAGACGTTAACCCGTTTGTTTCTTTTCTTTTTTATATTTATCGGGGAGAATATCCTTAAAGATATATACCACTTTTAAAGTAACAACATTATTGTATTGTTTCCGGATAAAAGTATTTCCAAAGTACTGATTCTCAAACTCACGGGTACGGATGGGGAACATCGTATAGGAATAGCGGACATCAAACCAGAATCCCTGATAAATGCGCACCCTCACTTCTGCAAGCGCTTCGATATCTGATCGCTTATAATAAGCATAAGGCCCTTGCAAGGCAGTGTTGGTTCGCACAAAGCCCTTTAAGTCATCGTAATTTTCATATTCAGTAACGCTTACCAGTTCCCCGTATGAAAATCCAACGCCACCTGCAATGAACCGTTTATCGGTATAATGAACAATAACGGGAATCTGGACATAATTCAGAGACAACCGATACCCGTCATAATATTTTGCAGGTTGTGACGTAGGGTAAACTGTGTCAATCGTAGAATTTACATTTTTCTGGCGGCTTCCAAGTTGAGAATATAACAACTCGAGCGTAACGGACCATGTTTTGTTTTTTCCGAAGGGAATGATCACAGAAGGTCCAATGGTCAGGCCAACTTTGTCAAAGCCATAGACCTGATCTCCATCCACCTGGGATAAGTTGACCCCAGCAGATATTGCTCCGAGGATGTGTTGGGAAATTGACCTGTTTGGGAAAATCAGGGAAGATGAAACTATAAAAAGAAAAATAAATCTTCTGTAATTCATCAGGTAAAATAAAAATTCGGATTTAATAATAAAAAACGCTGTTACCGCTCAATTAGTATTCTGGTCCTTCATGGAAAGTTGAATCCGGTTCCTTTCCAGGTCAATTTCAACAACTTCTACAATCACTTTCTGGTTGAGTTTTACCACTTCATTCGGATCCCTGACATAACGATTGGCCATTTGGCTCACGTGTACTAGTCCGTCCTGGTGAACTCCAATGTCGACAAAAGCGCCGAAATTAGTGATGTTCGTGACAATACCCGGGAGGCGCATTCCTTTTTGAAGATCATGAATTGTATGAATATTTTTATCAAATTCAAACATTTCAATTTGTTTTCTTGGGTCACGGCCCGGCTTTGCCAATTCCTGAAGAATATCCCTGATCGTAGGTAATCCTATGGTTTGATCAACGAATTCATCAAGTTTTAGTTGGTCTCTTATCTCTTTCTTTTCGATAAGTTCTTGAATTGAGCAGTCCATCCGGGTTGCCATTTTATTCACTACATAATAGCTTTCCGGATGTACAGCACTATGGTCAAGGGGGTTTTCCCCATCA
>CAZUYY010000435.1:0-3034 GCA_964624935.1 uncultured Prolixibacteraceae bacterium | reverse complement strand
AATGAAAAGTGAAAACCCCACCCCTGGCGCTGACAGCCCCTCCCCTGAAGACCAAGTCCGAAGTGTAAAGTGCGAAATGTAAGGACCTGACAGCCCCTCCCCGACCCCTCCCCAATCGGGGCGGGGAAATGATCTCACCCCCGGCCCCTCCACCAAGAGGGAGGGGAGTTTCGTGACGTGAAAGGTTGTTAACTGTCTATTTCTGCTTCTTCAAAGCTTTCCAGTTTATTCTTATTAAGTCTTTCCCTACCCAGGAATCTTGAAAAAAAGGCGGCAATTATCAATGCCAGGAACCCCTGGCCAAGTAAGGTATAAGGAGCGCCTGTGTGTTGTGATATGGCACCCACGAGCAATCCGCCCAAAGGTAAGGTTCCTGCCATAGCCATCAGTAAAAAACTCATGACCCGTCCTCTCATTTTCTCGTCTGTCTGAACCTGCACGATGGTGAGGCATATGGTTGTCTGGGCCATGGCTCCGAATCCAAAGATAATGGCACACACCATGGCTACCGGGAACCAGGTTACAAGAGAAAAAGCAATAAGACCGATCCCCAGAATGATGGTATTCGTCAGCAACACAAACTTCAGGTCGGCTCCGGGTTTTAAAGATGCGAGGAAGATACTTCCCACGATGGCTCCTATACTGATAAAACTCCGGATATACCCGAAAGTTGAAGCATCGCCTTTAAATATCACCTTGGCAAATACAGGCATTAAGGTTTCATAAGGCAAAACGAGCAGGCTCATCAGAGATACCATGAGCAAAATCATACTCAGGTCAGGGGTTTGCTTCAGATATTTAAACCCATCGGAAAGTTCAGTAGTGATCTTCTTCTTTACCGGTTTTGGCTTGATATTTACAGGCAACTTCATCAGTAATAACGAAATGATGACAGCCACAAAGCTCAATGCATTGATAAGAAAACAAATTCCGGCTCCGAATTTCACCAGGATAATACCTGCAATTGCCGGACCGATAATCTTGGCAAAATTTACCATCGATGAGTTGAGCGCTACTGCGTTGGGAAGGTCTTCCCTGTCGAATACCATCTCATGTACCAGGGGCTGACGTGCTGGAGAATCAAATGCATTAATGACTCCAAGGATAGCGCTGAGTGTAAACAGCTCCCAAACCGTGTAATGATTTGTGAGGGTCAATGTCGCCAGCAGTGCAGCCTGCATTAGGGAGGCTATTTGAGTGATCAGTAAAATCTTATAACGATTATGCCGGTCGGAAATAATGCCGCCATACAAGGAGAAAACGAACCTGGGGAACAGTAATGAAAACATGGCCACACCGAGCATAAAAGTGGAGTGTGTCATGGAATAGACGACCCAACTCACGCCGGTATTTTGCATCCAGGTTCCGATCTGAGAGATGGATTGCCCTGTAAAGTACAGTGAGTAATTACGGCTCTTGAGTGCCCTGAAGGTCGTTATTTTTTTAGCTTTTGGCAAGTGATGTAAGTTTGCCATGCAAAATTAGAAGAATATTGTGACGGGGGAAGCGTTTCTTGACGCGTGACAGCCCCACCCCCGGCCCCTCCCCCAAGAGGGAGGGGTGTTTCGTGACGTAAAGTGACAGAGTCAGAGAAGGAATACTACTTTGTGATCTTTGTGCATTCTTTGTGTTCATTAAAAAAGATATATAGCCCTTGTCCGGGTAAATTGCATTTGTAAAATGTTTTAATTTTGTAACATGACAGATAAATCAGGAAAAGTAAGGCAGGGGAAGATAAATTTGAAAAAGAGCCCGGTAAAAGTACAATCTAAAACTATTGGTGAAAAACCGGCAGTTTTTGAAAACCCTTTATTCCTTGCCATTACTATTCTTGCACTTACGTTCATCGCATTTTTGCCATCGTTAAAGAATGATTTTATATCGACATGGGATGATGATCAGTTTGTTACGGCTAATCTTCTGATCAGGCAACTGAGTTTCACTTCAATAAGAGCGATGTTTTCGACCCCGGTAATCGGGGCTTATGTTCCAATTCCCCTGTTAAGTTTTGCTAATGAGTACCATTTTTTCGGACTTGATCCTCTTCCCTATCATGTATCCAATCTGTTATTACACCTGGGATGCACATTCCTTGTTTTTTATTTTTTCCGCTTATTAAAGTTAAACAACCTTTATGCTGCTCTTGGGGCCCTGGTTTTCGGGATCCATCCCATGCATGTTGAATCGGTTGCCTGGATCACTGAACGCAAAGACCTTTTATACGGCCTGTTTTACCTATGCTCGATGATCTTCTATCTCCTTTATATTCAGAAGCAAAACAGGGGATGGAGATTGATCTCTCTCAGCATCCTATTTTTCATCTTGTCACTTTTCTCGAAAATTCAGGCAGTCGTGTTACCAGTGAGTCTTCTTCTCATCGATTATTATCTTAAACGCCCCTTTACCTTCAGGCTGGTATTTGAGAAAATACCATTTTTTATCCTTTCCCTTTTATTTGGAATTGCAGGTATTTTTATACTCAGGAAACTGGGGGCTATCCAAATCGGCCAGAATTATCCTTTCTTTCAAAGGATATTTTTCGGCTTGTATGCCTTGGGTAGTTATTTCTTTAAATTTTTCGCTTCGGTTCATCTGAGTGCATTCTATCCTGTTCCGGCTTCCCCGAAGCAATCCTGGATGTTGTACTTCATAAACCCGGCCTTCTTATTATTGATCGCCATCCTGGTATATATCTCTTCCAGGCATACAAGAGCAGTATTATTTGGCATTCTGTTCTTCTTCTTCAATATCCTGTTCCTTCTCCAGATAGTCGGTGCCGGCTCTACTTATCTTTCCGATCATTATTCTTATATTTCATATATTGGCTTAATGTTTATTTTTGCCTGGGCAATCCGAGAGATTGTAAATAAGAAAAAATTTAACAGAACCATTCTTTTCCCTGCCATTTCCATTATCCTTATCTTTTTTATGACTCTTACTTTTAACCGGTGTAAAATTTGGGCTAATGATTTGACTTTATGGACTGATGTAATAGAGAAATACCCTGGTGAGGCTCCGATAGCTTATTATAACC
>CAZUYY010000434.1:0-3034 GCA_964624935.1 uncultured Prolixibacteraceae bacterium | reverse complement strand
CAGGACGTGAGATACCCTTTGAAAACCTTGTTATAACGCCGGTAAGAGGTTTCGAGGGTATAAAGGAAGCCTCGATATTAGTCGAAAATCCGCTGCCGGAATGGAGCTTCCTGCATGGCGTGGAAGTAAAGGTTGCCGTTGCCCATGGACTTGCAAATGCGAAGATAGTAATGCAATCGGTCAAGGATGGTACGGCCGGTTACCACTTCATCGAGGTCATGTCTTGTCCCGGAGGTTGTCTCGGAGGTGGTGGACAACCTATCCCCACCAATCCTGAGATCCGTGAAAAACGTCTGCAGGCGCTCTATGCCGAAGAAATGGGCCTTGAAATAAGAAAATCACATGAAAATCCTGAAGTAATAACCCTCTATCAGGACTTCCTGGAAGAACCCCTCAGCGAAAAAGCCCATGATCTTCTCCATACCCACTATTTAAAGCGGGTGGTTAACTAGGATCATTCTTAAAGCTTATAGGTTTTTGGCTAAATCTTTTTTCGAGGTGCTGAACCCCACTTCCTGATTAACTCTCTCACCACACACCCTGATCTTAATGACCCCACCCCCTGGCCCCCTCCCCCAAGAGGGAGGGGGAAAGTCGGAAATGAAAATCATGACACATGACGTAAAAAAAGCGGACGAAAGGACGAGTAGAAGGCAGTTGGCAGTCGATATTTGCTTGCTCCGTAGGAGCAATATTTTGGTAGATGTAATGTGGACTAGATTATTATCCCGCTCCAGCGGAGCGGTATTATTCTTGGTTTTCTTTTCTCTATAGAAATACAAGGGTGTTTTAATAGTATCCATTCAGAAAAGAAAGGTGACAAGACACACAAATAGTGCGCAACCCCGATGGCGGCGGCTTAGAGATCGGGCTGGAGGGGTTTTTCCCGGGAATCGAAAAAGCAGTACTGAAGTGATCCAGAACTTCGGGATTGACTTCAAAGACATTGTCATCATTCTAAATTGTGCATTAAATAAACGTTACTTGATCGGTGAACCCTGCAACCTGGTTCATATCGAGACAATCGAAACGATCTGGGGTGAGGAGGTCGACAAGGACAAAGGCCACAAGTTCTCATTTCTTTGCAAACAGGGATCATCAATAGCTTTCTATGAAGGATCCCTGATCATGGATCTGAATCCACCGACCGGATAAGATAAGCGTTTGTGTGTTCATAAGTAGGTTGTCAGAGAGCCTGCCGGGGAAATCTGGCAGGCTTTTTTGTTATTATATGAAAATATTTTTTAACCTTTGTGATGTTATTGAGTTTCAGTATGAAAAAGTTATTGATCTTTACATTGAGGATTAACTATGCTGCAGAAGAAGTTTTCTTCGATATTATTTATTAGAAAAAGTTTAAATAAGCTTTTAAGATAATGCCGGTGGATATCAATAATTTATGGGTGTTTAGGATAATTCACTACTTGAATTTGGAGTATATACTTCAACATGGTGTTTATTACAGGAACAATCCTAATTTCCCTCCCAATTATGTTAATATTGGGAACCCTGAAATTATAAACAATAGAGATGAAATCACTGTAAGTTGTTATCCTGATACCAACGTGAATGATTATGTTCCATTCTATTTTGCAGTTCGAACTCCTATGCTTTACAACATACATACAGGATATGGTGTAGATCATCACGAACAGCATGAAATTATTTATCTTTGTTGTAATGTTGGACAAATAATTGCAAGCAATCTTGCATGGTGCTTTACTGATGGCAATGCTGCTAAAAGAATCAGTATGTTTTATAATGATGCTGCCGATCTGGATAATTTAGATTGGCACTCCATTCGAACAACAGATTTCCGGGACAATAATACAGATGGAGATCCAGATAGAAAAAGGAAGAAACATGCTGAATTTCTGGTTCGAACTCATTTACCTATTGAGTTCATTCAGAAAATTATTGTCTATAATCAGGAAAGGCATGACTATGTGGCTGCACTTTTAGCGCAATATAATCAACAGGTTGCAGTTCTAATAAATCCAGGAAATAAATTCTATTTTTAATGAAATATGTAAAAGGAAATTTGTTGGAAGCCGATGCTCAAGCATTGGTCAACACTGTAAATACAGTTGGGGTTATGGGAAAAGGAATTGCACTGCAATTCAAGGAGCACTTTCCTATGAACTTCAGAATTTATGCTGATGCCTGTAAGAAAGGTGAGATGAGAATCGGTAAAATGCTTGTTGTAAGAGAACATAGTTTACAAGGAGAATTCATAATAATCAACTTCCCCACAAAAACAGAGTGGTACAAAAAATCGCAGTACAACTACATTGAAGAAGGGTTGAAAGATTTGGCAAAGGTAATAGTCGATTATAAAATTGATAATATTGCTATTCCTCCGTTGGGTTGTGGGAATGGTGGATTGAGATGGAGTAATGTCAAATCAATGATGGAAAAATATCTTGGGCACCTTGTCAATGTTACTATCCAGATATATGAACCTAATGATGAAGTCAAAAAAATTCTGCAAAAAGAAGAATTGAGGAAAGATATTAGACTTACTCCTGCGAGAGCAATGCTTTTAGATGCTCTTTATACATATGTGTTAAGGGGCGAAGATGCAAGTGTTTTTGCAGCCAACAAGCTGGCTTACTTTTTACAGCGAAGTGGAGAAAAAATGAAACTACAATTTGTTGGATATACTTATGGGCCTTATGCACAGGCCGTTGAAAAGGTTCTTTATGCATTGAATGGAAAATACCTTAAAGGTCTTGAGCAAATGAGCGCACAAGCATTTGAACCGCTCCAGATGAATTTTGAAAGGTACGATGAAGTGAAACAGTTTGTTAACAGGGAGCTATCATTAGTACAAAGAGATCGGTTAAAAAACCTTTATAAGCTAATAGATGGGTTTGAATCTACGCTTGCCTTAGAAATTCTTGCTTCAGTTGATTTTCTTCGCCATGAGAATAAGAGTATTACGGAAGAAAAATTATATGAGAAAATTCAGGATTGGAATGATCGTAAAAAGAATCTAATTAAGCAAGAATACATCTCTATTGCTATTAAACAT
>CAZUYY010000433.1:0-3035 GCA_964624935.1 uncultured Prolixibacteraceae bacterium | reverse complement strand
GGAAGAGATGATAAGCTGATTTACCAGGGGAAAAAGAAATTTACCAACGATGAAGTCAAGACGATCGTCCGGACACTGCATGACCGTGCACTCAGTTATCGGTATAAAAAGATTCATTTTTATGTTTGTCTTGCACCAATGACTCAGGAGATTTATCCTGAATATCTTCCAAATAATTATTTCCGTAGTCCAAATGGTACCCAAACCGATAAATTGATTTCTGCCATTACTAAGGATACGGCAATTTCTTTTATTGATCTAAAATCTATGCTTCTGGCTTCAAAAAAATTTGGACGATTATATCAAAATACTGATAATCATTGGAACAATCTGGGTGGTTATTTTGCTTATTCAGCAATCATTGAAAGGATAAAAAAGGATTTTCCCAGAGTGAAGCCTATACCCTTGTCTGATGTTACCTTTAATCAGTTTATAAGAAGCGGAGGGGCCCTTGCAAACATGATTGGATTTGCTGATGTGCTGAAAGAATACGATTTAACACCGGTTATCAGAAATGCCCAGGCAAAAAGCGGGATAAAAGCCGGATATCCTCCACCCTATTGGTTTGGTTATAAAGACGAATATGAGGTTGAATGGGTAATACCTGATCAGAACATGCCAAAATTGTTTGTGATCAGGGATTCATTTTTTTCCTTTCCCATGTTGTATCTGCGGGAAAATTTTAGTAAAACAACCGTGATCTGGGACTCCTGGATGTACGGACCCAATTATTCTCTGATCGAAAAAGAAAAACCTGATATTGTATTACTTATGATCGTCGAACCCCTTGTCGGAAATCTCCTTACATCACCTATCTATTAATAAGCCTGAGGTTAGCAGGATTCTATGCAAAGAAAATATGTAAAAAATCACAATTAACTTTTATTCAATGGTCATTTCATAGATCTCCCCGACAATATCATTCTTTGGAAAAGGAATATTATCCTGCTGATAAGCCGAACCTACCCACCATCGCGTATTATGAAATTCCTGAGTAATGATCATAAGCATCTGGTTGTTGGGGATCGATGTATTGGTATAATTGACATACCCTACTACCCTGAGCTTATCTTTTGAAGGCCCGATCCGCCAGATGATTTCTGTGGGTTCCCAGTCGATCTGAAAATAATAATAAGGTGATCCGAATAGTTCGTTGTCGGGTTCCGGGGTTTTTTCAGTAATTGCACGATAGGTTTTATCCCAGCGATGAGCCCAGAAAGTCTGGCCTTTATAGGAAATAGGATGACAGCCATCGTTAAAGTCGCTGGGCTCCCAGCAGGCCATATCCCAATTCGTACAGCATACTTCGATCTTGTCGTCATCAGCCAGGACCTCTTCAGGGAAAGGAACATTCCAGTTTCCAAAGTGATTCTGATCGTCAATTCCATTGTTGAATGCCGGCGGGAGAAGATAGGACGGACAATATGGAACGGTTTTCAGTATCTCGAAATCGATCTCTGAATAACCCAATGATTTCACTCTTTTATCCTTTTGTCCGCCATAATAGGTTGCCATATATCCTTCCTTATTGCAATCGCGGCGGTAGTTCCATTCTGCCTGGTCCTGTGAAATAAGCCAGATCGCATTGGTCAATCCATTCCAGAGATTATTAGGATTCAGCAACTTTGTGAGCTTTGCTTTAACAGTCCATTTTCCATAGGTGAATCCATGACGCGACCGCACACCGACATTTTCTTTAGCCCATTTTCCGTATTCGCATCCGGGGTTACGGATGATGATCTTGTGATTCACCGGATCAGAAGCAACTGTCTTGCAAGGTTCCTTCGATACGGTCGGGATGGTTCCGATAAGTTCTTCTTTGGTAAAAAAGCGCCGGTTCCAATTGTAATCCATCTTCGAATACTTGTCCTTCAGGACATCTGCAATAACCGGAATATTGTTCATCCTGGTAGAAGGATCGATATAATGACCAAACTGTTCAAAGGGTGCAGTCCTGTAAAGGGCAGGATCATTGCCACAGGTTTTGCAATAGTATTTAGTGGCATGAGCCGGATCAAAGATCTCATTTGCAACATAGATACCTGCCCCGGGATCAGGTTTTGCAATCACCTTCAGGTAGTTCTGAGATTTTTGTATGATGGTATTTTTCAGCTTCCTGCCATCCCCATAGAGGAAATAAAACCAGGGATTAATAAAAGAGCCGTTCTCAACAATTGAAATATTCTGAACGCATTTGGAGATTTTATCATGAGTGAGGTTCTCGGCAGTCGTTACAACTAAAATAAAACTATAGTTCCCCACCCTTGGGTTTCTTTTCCAGCGGTCGTTTTTTCCATTAGCATAATACCGTTGCTCATTTCTTGGATTCCCGACTATGCGGAAATGATCGCTGACCAGATGAAAATCATTATCGGAAGGAATTTCCATGGTTTCCTTAAAAGTCTGCGAGACATCTTCCCAGCTTCCGTAAAAATTTTCCCAGGCGTTTATATTCTGCTTAGTAGAATCGTTTTCATCCCTTTCGGGGAACTTGTAAGATTCGTTCTGGTAAAAGATCTTATAATAGAATTTCTGTGGATTCTTCCCTGTGTTTTTCAGGGAAAAGGAAAATTCGAATTGACCTTCTTTCAACTGGTTCAAAGTGGGAATGATAAAACCTTCCTTAATAGCATTGGAATAATCGAGCAGAATAGATTTATTGCAGTTCACACTTTTGTTTTCATTTCCATCCGAATCAATATGCCAATTGGCAAACGGGACAAAATCGCGGAGGATGAATTGTTCCGAGACTGATTCAATAGATTTCGGAGTTTTACTGCACCTCACCAGTGAAAAAACAGTTAAACCTGTTATGACAAACAAGATCGGTACCGGTTGAAAATTTTTAAATTTCATTTTGCAAGTCAATTTGACAAGATGTTTCATTTTTCTGTTTTCCGGAAGGAATATACTCCGGTGATCCCAGGTAATGCCGGGTTGTCAATGAATTCCTTACATTCATTATTTTCAGGATCCCTGTGCCTGCAGTTTTTACAAATTACCAGAAAGGAGGTCATCCCCGGGTCAACCAGTAT
>CAZUYY010000432.1:0-3066 GCA_964624935.1 uncultured Prolixibacteraceae bacterium | reverse complement strand
CCCCAAGAGGTTCGATGGTACCGATCTCATTATTGGCATGCATGACCGAGACGAGGATAGTTTTTGGATTGATGGCTTCTTTCAGCGCACCCAGATCTATAATGCCAGTGGAATCTACCGGAAGATACGTAATAAAGAAACCTTCCCCGGCAAGCCATTTGCATGTGTTTATAACACAATCATGCTCGATGGATGAAATAATAATGTGTCTCCCTTTGTGCCTGTTGGCAAATGCGATCCCTTTCAGCGCCCAGTTGTTGGATTCAGTTCCACCTGAGGTGAAATATATTTCATTGGGATCGGCCCCGAGTGAATGGGCAATAATGGCTCTTGAATTTTCAAGAATTTCTTTTGCGTGTGTGCCAAAATAATGTAAACTCGAAGCATTACCATATTCTTCAGACGAATAAGGGATCATGGATTTCATAACCCGTTCATCGACACGGGTCGTTGCAGCATTATCAAGATAGATGCTGTGTCCCGGTATATTCTTTCTATTCACCGACATAATGAAGCTCCTGTTCAAGTGTACGAAGAACGCCAAAATGATTTTTTGCGCCAATCTCTTTTTTGCCTACACAGATGGTGCACGTTCCAACAGGTGGATTTCCCCTGAGAAACATAGGAAACTCAACCTCAGGGGTTTTAAGGATGTGTTTTACTATGGGATCAATCCCTATTCCGTAAAGGGCATTGCTTTCGACGACGGTAATGTGCTTTGCAGCTTCAAGAACACGATAGCGGAACACTTCCCGTTCTGCCTGTGAGATGAGATCAATTTTAGTAATCACACTGATGTCGGCCAAGGTAAGCATGGGGCCGATCTTCCGGGGAAGGTTCATGCCGCTGGTTGCCTCAAGGACAACGACGCCAAGGGAATTCTCCACATATGGTGAACAGCGGAGACACAACCCGGCAGTCTCGACAAAAAGGAAGCTTGCTCCTGATCTCTCGGCCCACTCTACTGCTTCATCGAGGACTACCACGTTGCAATGATCCGGACACAACTCACCGGAATATATTTTTTTGACCGGGATACCAAACTCCTTTTCGATGATGGTATCATCATCGGCATAAAGAACATCAATTTTAAGATAGGCTGTTTTAATCTGTTTTATCACCATCCGCTTTATTATCTGTCTTATCACGGTGGTTTTTCCACAGGTTGGCGGGCCAGCAAAAATCACAAGTTTCATATCGATCAATTAGAAGGTTAACACTTTAAAACTTTCATTGAAAACCGATTCGGTAAGTTCATCTCCGGACCTGATTATTTGTCTGAAATCAAGCATCATGTCATCTATCTGTTTCATTTTATAAACCACCTTTTTTTCTTCCGGGCGAGTGGGGATCATTTGCTGCATGGCACCGTTTTTCATAACGATTCTGAAATCGGACATCAGTGCAATGCAGGGGTCGTGGGTGACAAAAACAAAGATCTTTTTATACTTTTTCAGTAATTCGAGTGCTTTTGTGCGATGGATACCTGCATTTTCTATTTCGTCCAGCAAAATGATCGGTGAGTTGCCAATTACTACGGCATCAGCAATTAATAAGGAACGGGTCTGGCCTCCTGACAACTCTGTCATTGCAATATCTTTCATGATTGCTTCCCCGGTAAGTTCATTGGCAAAGTTCAGGGTCTCAGTTATGATTGATCCAACATCTATTGCTCCCCGTACTGTTGCATGTATTGTGAGGAATTCCTCTACAGGCAGATCGCTCAGAAAATTCGTATGTTGCGAGATCAATGCGATGGGATGATTTGAAGGATCAAAGGCAAAATCCTCCGGCACCGGTTCGTCATTGATGGAAACCCTTCTGCCGGACGGGGTATTATTATTGGCAAAGAGCTCTATATCGTTGATCAGTGTTGTTTTGCCACAGCCTGTCGGCCCGACAATACTGACAATATCGCCAACTTCCATGCTGAATTCTTTTACTTTCTCTGCAGAGCCGTCTTTACCGAAGCCACCAAACAGTGTTATTTTTTGAACTTCCATAGAAATAATTTTCTTACAAAAATATACATTATGTTCACCGTTTTAGTGTACATTTGCCCGAAACATTCGATACCGGAATCTTAACTTTTCTATACTCAAGTATTAAAAAAAATGGAATCAGACGGAAACCCGTACAACCTGTTCAACTGCAGTAATTGCTTTTTACATGGTTTTACAAGAATTCATTTAAGTGAGGAAGAGCGCAAACATATTTGCCGCAACGCGGATCAGTTGCATTTCAAGAAAGGGGAGATGATTTTAAAGCAGGGTGCAAATTCAACCAGTATTGGTTTTATGCACAAAGGGATTGTAAAATTTACTTACCAGAAGGATGCAAAAAAGAATTATATCATGACGGTGGTCTCAGGGCCAAAACTTCTTGGTCAGGCGAATTTGTTCTTCAGGGCGAGGAATATCTTTTCAATAATTGCAGTTGAGGACTGTGATATCTGCTTTTTAGACAGCCGGAAGGTTCTTGGTGTTCTTGAAAATCATGGGAAGTTTTTATTGTCGCTGGTTGAACAGTCAACGGATATGTTTCAGTCCTCGATATTCAATTTTATCAGTCTTGCACATAATCATGTAAATGGCCGGATTGCAGACATCCTGATTTTCCTTTGGGAGAATGTTTACAGGAATTCGGAATATGAATTCACATTAACAAGAAAGGAGATATCGGAATTTGCTGCCTGTTCCCATGAAAATGTCATATCGGTATTGTCCACCTATAATAAGGAGGGGCTGATCGGTTTTGAAGGGAGGAAGATCATCATCAAAGATTTGAACAAATTAAAGGAAATCAGTAAAAACGGATAATTGATAACCTATGCTTTCACAAAAAACAAGGTACGCAATGGTTGCTTTGACAAGACTTGCCAGGGAATATGGAAAAGGGGCCATGCTGATCAGTGAACTTGCGAGAAGCGAAAGACTCCCCCAGCGGTTTCTTGAGAACATTCTGCTTGAATTAAAGAAAGTTGGCATCCTGGGTAGTAAGCTTGGGAAATCGGGTGGTTATTATCTTCTCAAGCACCCTAAGGATGTAAACCTGGCAGAGGTTGTC
>CAZUYY010000431.1:0-3084 GCA_964624935.1 uncultured Prolixibacteraceae bacterium | reverse complement strand
AATCTTCAGGACTACATTTCCGTACAACTTATTCAATAGATTCCACCAGAGCTAATATTCTAATATTTGGATCCTCAAGAGCTAATCATCATTATATTCCTGAAATTTTTGAAGATTCGCTGAAGATGACCTATTATAATACCGGAAGGGATGGGATTAATGTTTTTTATCAATTGGCAGTATTAAAATCAATTTTAAATCGGTATACACCAAAAGTAATTATTTTTGACTATACAGGTTCATTTGAAAAGGATAAGGATTCTTATGACAGACTCTCATCTTTGTTACCCTATTACAGATTTCATAAGGAAATCAGGAATATAATAGAATTAAAAAGTCCATTTGAAAGAATCAAATTACTATCAGAAATATATCCTTTTAATTCCCAAATTCTTACAATAGCTATTGGAAATTTGGAAGTTAATAAAAAAAGAAAATTCGATGATAAAGGCTATGTAGCTTTATATAATAAATGGCAAGGTAAAATTGATTCTATCGGTACTTTTACAACCTATTCAACAGATTCTAATAAATTGTCAGCATTAAAGGAATTTTTGAATATTGCGAAAAAATCGGGGGCAACAGTTTTTGTGGTTTATTCACCTGTTTATCAAAAATTTAACCGGAACCAGGAAATTGAGATCTGCAAAACTGTATGCTCTCTTGAAAACGTTCCTTTTTGGGATTTTTCAAAAGATACGACATTTCTTAATCATAATAAATTATTTCAAGATGTCGAACACCTTAATCATAATGGAGCAATAATTTTTTCTGAATTAATTGTTGACAGTATTAAACATAGCACAAAAAAAACGTCATACATTAATACTCCATTTCATTATAAGACACAAAAAACTTGAAAATGATTTCTCATTCCTACATTTTGGGAGCCAATACCTGGAATGTAAATTAGCTATAGCCATGAAAATCACATCCGATCATATCCTTATTATCACCGGCGGAACGGGATCATTTGGTAGGGTTACATTAAAAAGGTTCCTTGAGACTGATTATTTCAAAGAGATACGAATCTTCAGCCGTGATGAAAAGAAACAGGATGATATGCGTCAGCATTATCAAAACCAAAAAATAAAATATTATATTGGTGATGTGCGCGACAAACGAAGCCTTGACAACGCGATGCATGATGTAGATTATGTTTTTCATGCTGCTGCTTTAAAGCAAGTTCCTTCCTGTGAATTTTTTCCTATGGAAGCGGTCAGAACCAATGTGCTGGGTTGTGAAAATGTTCTCGATAGCGCTTTGGAGAATAATGTCAAAAATGTCGTTGTTTTAAGTACCGATAAAGCTGTCTACCCGATTAACGCCATGGGGATGTCAAAAGCGCTGAGTGAGAAAGTGATGGTAGCCAAATCACGGAATATGAAAAACAATGGTTCCATATTTTGTGGAACCAGGTATGGCAATGTGATGGCTTCCCGGGGATCGGTCATCCCGTTATTTATTGATCAGATTAAAAACGGACAACCACTAACAATCACCGACCCGCATATGACACGGTTTATGATGACCCTTGAAAGTGCGATCGAGTTGGTTTTGTTTGCATTTGAAAATGGCAGTAACGGCGATATTTTTGTTCAGAAGGCGCCTGCAGCCACCATCGAAGTGCTGGCCATGGCATTGCTTGAAATTTATCAGGTTTCAAATCCTATCAGGATCATCGGTACCAGGCATGGGGAGAAGGTTTATGAAACCTTAGTGACCCGGGAAGAAATGGCAAAGGCTGTTGATATGGGCGATTATTACAGAATACCTGCCGACAACCGCGATCTCAACTACGGAAAGTTTTTCACTGAAGGCGAATCTAAAGTATCGGAAGCAGAAGATTATACTTCGCACAATACAAGCCGGTTGGACGTTGAGGGAACAAAGGAGTTATTGCTTAAACTGGATATGATCAGAGATGATATTGGTATAATTTAGAACACAGATAACGCTGATTTAACAGATTGTCACAGATTAAAGGCACTTGAATTATGTCAACCTGGTTAATCCCTACTTAAGAAAAGGATGGAATATCTTTATAAGGATAAAACGGAAAAAATATTAAAATGCTTTTATAAGGTTTACAATACCTTAGGATTTGGTTTCTTAGAAAAAGTTTACCAAAACTCCCTTTTGTTAGAATTAAAAAAACAGGGGTTTCATTGTGAAAGTCAAAAGCCAATAAAGGTTCGTTACGAAAATACAATAGTTGGTGATTACTATGCTGATATTATTGTTGATGAATGTATTATTCTTGAACTTAAAGCGATGGAATCACTTTGTGAAGAGCATGAATATCAGCTTATAAACTATTTGAAAGCAACTGAAATAGAACTTGGACTTCTGTTAAATTTTGGAAAGAAGCCAGAGTTCAAAAGGAAGATATTTACGAATGATAACAAGATAGAACACAGATAACACAGAAAAACGGATAATCACTGATAAATAAATTTCTGAAAGACAGAACGCTGATGACACAGATAAAACAGATAATCACTGATAAAACATTATGAAAAAAAATAGAACACAGATGACACAGATAAAACGGATAATCACTGATAAAAAATGTGCTTAAATCAGTTCCATTTTTGGCGTCAGTATTCAATTGAATTAAATTATGCTTAGAATTGGTATAACCGGACAATCGGGGTTTATTGGTACTCATTTATTCAATACTTTAAACCTGAATAAGGACAGGTTTCAGACAATACCTTTTGAAGATGGGTATTTTGCTGAAGAAGAGAAACTTAATAATTGGGTAAGGCAATGTGATGTCATCGTCCATCTGGCTGCGATGAATCGTCATAATGATCCAGAATTATTATATGAAACAAATACCGGATTGGTCAAGCAGTTGATTGGCGCCATGGAGAAAACAAAATCCACTCCTCATGTGCTCTTCGCCTCTTCTACGCAGGAAGAACGCGATAATCTATATGGCAAATCAAAAAAAGCGGGAAGAGAATTGTTGGAAGCCTGGGCAGATAAAAATTCAGCACAAATGACCGGCTTCTTAATTCCAAACGTATTCGGGCCTTTTGGACAACCGTACTTTAATTCTGTAATAGCCACTTTTTG
>CAZUYY010000430.1:0-3089 GCA_964624935.1 uncultured Prolixibacteraceae bacterium | reverse complement strand
AACTAACGGACTGAATGATCCGGACCCGAGCGTGTCGATCTACCCGTCAAGCAAATCGAATGCATTTTCGGTTCGATGCGTTCATGATTAGGTGGCGGACAGGCAGACAAGCAGACCACTTTTGCAAATATTCAATGTCTTTTCTGAAACAAAAAGGTTTACATTTGCTTAATAAAACTCAAACAAAATGAAAAAATCGATCTTTACGGTATTTCTTTTATTGATCATTTCCTCCTTTTATTGTTGTAAAAAAACAGATAGTTCTTCTTCTAATTCTGCTTCAAATCACAATGGGTTCACCATTAAGAATGTTTTTTACAATACAGAAAAATCAGGGATTGTCATTACTCATGACACTTTTGCACTCGTCTTTTATTCCAGCAGTGTTTCATTTGACATTAATGAACAACTATGGAAAGGAACCGGACAAGCGGTTACATTCGACGAGATGATCAGTGACAGCCTTGTAAGTGGATATCCCGTCGGGAATTATTTATATCAGGAAAATGAAAAATCCGGATATTTTACAGATGGACAATCGTTAATGAATTATAACTTCAGCCAGGACACAGGAATCGAGAAAGGATGCATACAGGGCAGTATCAATATTCATAAAAACGGAACTCAGTTTCAAATCGGATACAATATCCTGAATGAAGATTCAACAAGGGAAACAGGGGTGTTTAATGGAACATTGCCGGATATTACATCCTGGTTTCATGAGAAGAAATTCAAAAAAAAGTAAGAATTATTCACAACAAAGTTGTTTATTGTTGAGCCCACTCTGAAAAGTCTTTTGTTACCACAAAGAACCCCACCCCCCAAGACCAAGTGCCAAGTGCAATGTGCAAAATACAAAACAGCATCTCCCAAGAAGGAGGAAAGTTATATCGTTGAAATTGAACTTTTTGCGTCGCTGCCTACCGGCAGGCAGGTTTGTGTCTTGGCAGAACAATTTTAAATAGGTTTTCATAGGGAACTCAATATTATCATTATTTTTGTAACACCAAATTATTGTAACAAATTCACAGCCTGTTTTTGAGCTGTGTAAAATCATATATAACTGTTTCGTAAATATTGGAAATTTAAAAAAAAAGAAAAATGAAAACAATCTTCAAGAATGCCTTTACTGTAGTTGTATTTATGCTTCTGTTATCCGGATTTGGCAGTTGTTTTACTGCAACCGCCCAACCAGAAGTCGTTCAATATTCCAACCCGCCCTGGGCGCCTGTTTATTCTCCGGGAGTAAGATATTATTACATTCCCGATATTGAAACTTACTATGATTTAACTAACCAGGATTTTGTGTACCTGGATGATGGTCAGTGGGTATTCTCCAATACTTTGCCACCGATATACAGTGGTTTTGATTTATACAACGCTTTTATAATTGCATTGGACATTAATGTGTTTCAGCCATGGATGCACCATCATTTTTATTTAGCGCATTATCCTCGTTTTTATTACCATAATGTTTATCACGAAACTGAAATCGCAAACATCAGGGGCTTTAATGAAAATATAGAAAAACCGTTCTACACTACACCGGCCGACCGGGCAAGGATGACTGAATTGTCGAGAAATAACAAGCCGGTACAAGAATATAAAATGACCCGGCAACCTCAAAAGCCAAATTATTACGGTAAAACTATCGGGCAGCATGTAAAGGTTCAACCCCAAATGAGACAAAACACCCAGGCTCCCCAAAGACGTGCACCCCAGGGTGGAAACCAGGGGCATGGAAACCAGGGAGTAAAAGGAGGCCAGGAAAGACATTAATGGATTTTTTCTGAAAACAAAACTGAGGGATAAATAGTTGTAGGGAAGGTTTCCCATCATAATAAAGCCGGCTCCCGCCGGCTTTTCTAAAATTCCTTCCCCGCGCTAAGTTATGATCAATGGGAATAGGGATGCCGCCAAACTCCCTGTCCATTTGTTCCAACAAACAGCCACTGGCCATTCATTGCCACACAGGATGCCTGTGTATTTGCCGGAAAACCGGTATTGATCTGGAACCAGGAACTCCCCTGGTCTTTTGACATATATACACCATTAGCAGATGTGCCAGCAATAATATCAGTTCCATTTGTTGCCAGGCTCGTAACTACTTTGCCATTAAGCTCACTGCCCGCACTGCCCCAGGTGTGGCCATTATCGCCTGATACGTAAACCCCCGTGAAAGATCCGGCAAAGAGTTGCGAACCGGCTTGAACTATAGATGAATAGGCAGTCGTGGCTGCTAGTCCGGAATTTAGCGATGTCCACGTCTGGCCATTATCCGGCGAAAATAAAATGCCCCCACAGAATGTTCCTGCATAGACGCCTGAACTATTGATATAAAAACACATTGCATAGTACTCGTCATTGACGGGCAGGGTCGCGTGTGTCCAGCTACTGCCACCATCGTGGGAAACATATATCCCGTAAGAATACGTTCCGGCATATAAATTTGATCCGCTGCCTGCAACGCACGTTACCGTGCTGTACTCATCAACAGGCACTCCCTGGCTTTTTTTTGTCCAGGTCAGGCCCCGGTCTCCGGAAACAAATACCCCGCTATCGGTGGCTGCAATCATATTGCTGCCATTCCATGAAACTGAATTCACATTATAAGTCGGTAAACTTCCCAGCAGAAAATTCCAGTCTTGTCCATAATCATGGGTCACAAAGACTCCACCGGTATTCATGATTGCACATGAAAATACATCAGATCCATTACTGGAGAAAGAATGGATATAGGTGATCGGTAACCCGATTGCATTCCATGTTTGTCCGCTATTTACCGACATATAAATTCCGCTGAATGTTCCTGCAAGAAAAATTGAGCCACTTACAGCAAGCGATTCAATCCCCTGATCGACCAGCCCGGTAATTGCCTGTGTCCAACTGGTCCCATTATCATTGGAATAAAATAATCCGGAATTTCCGCCCGCAAGAATAGTTGAAGAATAAAATGTCATCCGTTGTATCGGGTGATGAAGGAACATTGTATTGCTTATAATTGACCAGGTAGCGCCATGATCAGTCGAAACAAATAAGCCATCATAGGTGCCTGCATAGATTTTATTACCATTGGTCATAATGGACAT
>CAZUYY010000429.1:0-3100 GCA_964624935.1 uncultured Prolixibacteraceae bacterium | reverse complement strand
ACTGATACAACCCGGAGAAGGAAAAATTTATCACATTCGTTTCGAACAGAAGAAAGGTACAAACAAAAGGCTCTGGAAAGGAGACCTTTATATTGATGCAGCTTCTTTTGCCGTAATGAAAATCACGCAGAAGCCCAGCATGAATGCCTACAATGCCTATGAAAAAAACAAATATAACCGTGGCTATAAAATCCTGAACAAACCCGGATGGATTGAAGAGATGCCTTTTATCCAGCAAAATATTATTTATTCAAAACGGGATACTTCATGGTATCTAAGTTCTATAAGAACAGAAAACTGGATGACTTTTACTTATCCGGCAACTGGCCAAAAACTGAGATTCAGTTATAAAAACGATGTTATCATTACAAATACGACAAGGAACCCCGAGAAGATAAAAAATTTCAAAGGGGATAAGATCATTGGTACTACCCAACGTTGGGACCAGATCATTGGAAGGCCTGACAATAACTTCTGGACTAATTTCAATTATCTTCCTATAGAAGAATCATTGAAAAAAGCTGTAGAGGAAATTCGAAAATAGATCATCAGATTTTCTCTTACCGGATATATTTTTTTCCTGATTCTTTATAATTTGTCCACCTGTCCGCAATTTCGCTATTTATAAGCTGTCCCTGTTGTCCTGGATAACCATCTCCATGTTCGTCAGTTCGAGTGATACGAGGTTCCCGTATCCTTCTCTCCCGGCAATATAAGGGCCATTATCGAGGTCGATAAATCTGTAGATGTCGTTCTTGATAGAATAATCGATAAATTGAAGATCAACCGGGACATGTCCATGGATGATTTTGCGGTTAGCTGTCTTTTCGGGTAGTATCACATAATCCCTTAACCAAAGCATCGACTGGGTATCTGTGAATGGATCGTCGATTTTGCAATTGAGACCTGCATGGACCAGGATAAAATTTTCAAGGCTCACAAAGTAGTCCAGATTTCTCATCCATTCGATATATTCAGGCTGAATATCTCTGATGTTGTGAACCCTGAAACTCTTCAAAGTTTCCTTACCACCAACTGCGTACCAGGATTTTTTCTTCCTGCTGGCAAATCGAAAAAACCATGGATTTCCTGCATTCATTTCCGCATCATATAGCTCAACCATGAAATCTTCATGATTTCCTTTCAGGGGTGTCACCAAATATTTGTTTTTCTGCAGATCCCGGATATAATCTATCACAGCCCGGGATTCGGGTCCACGGTCAATATAATCTCCGAGAAAGTACAATTCGTCAGTAAGGGCAGGTCTGATCTGTTCTTCAATTAATGCCTTCAGGGTATTCACACACCCATGAATGTCGGGGATAACCCACCTCTTATTCATAGGTCACTATTTTGTTTTTCCCTGGTTGGCTATGTCTTTCATAAGTTTCTCGATCTCATCCGGATTGCCAAGGAAATAATCTTTCTGAAGGTTCAATTGATCATCAAATTCGAACACATAAGGAATTCCTGTCGGGAGATTCAACCCTACGATGTCCTCATTTGAAATATTCTTCAGATATTTTACTATTCCCCGGAGACTATTGCCATGAGCAGCAACCAGCACTTCTCCATGTTCCATAAGCTTTTTCGAAATATCATCTTTCCAATAAGGGACAATCCGTTCTACAGTATCCTTTAATGATTCGGTTGCCGGGATCTCAGAAGGTTTTAATTCACTGTACCTGCGATCGAATCTTGGATGACGGGGGTCATCATTCTTTAGTGGGGGCGGAGGAGCATCATAGCTCCTTCTCCAGAGTAAAACCTGTTGATCACCATATTTTTTAGCTGTCTCAGATTTATTTAATCCCTGGAGGTCCCCGTAATGTTTTTCATTCAATCTCCAGGTCTTGTAAACCGGTATCCACAAGAGATCCATTTCTCCCAGTGTCAACCATAATGTATGAATGGCACGAGTCAGGTAAGACGTATAGGCGAGTCTGAATTGGAATCCTTCCTTTTTAAGAACCATTCCGGCCTCCATGGCTTCTTTTACACCTTTTTCTGAAAGATCAACGTCTGTCCAACCTGTAAAACGGTTTTCTTTATTCCAGATGCTTTCGCCGTGTCTTAATAAAACGAGTCTTTTCATTTCAATTATTTTTCTTGATATCAACAAGTATCATTATCTGTGATCCTGATCCAATATTTCTGATTAAGAAAACCGGGCCTCAAAAGTAGTAATTATTTTCTACTTTTGCTGATGCCATATGGCATCAACTATGTTTTTCGTTCGACCACCACTCATTTTAAGGATCTTCGACAGGAAATATATTTCATGTTCCATCCCGGCTTTTGAGAAAGTCATCTACCTTACATTTGATGATGGCCCAGTTCCGGAAGTCACTCCGGATGTTCTCAATATTTTGAAGGAACGCAACATCTTAGCGACTTTCTTTTGTGTCGGCGAAAATGTCAAAAAACATCCTGAAGTATTTGCACAGCTATCCGGAACGGGACATGCAATAGGCAATCACACATTCCATCATTTGAATGGGTGGAAGACACCTCCGGCGGAATATTTTGAGGATGTGAATCGTTGTAACGAATACTTTAAAACCAATTTGTTCAGACCACCTTATGGAAAATTCACGCCAAGTCAATATTTCCTCTTGCACAAACAGTACAGGTTTATCCTGTGGTCAGTCCTGAGCGGCGATTACCATATAGGGATATCAAAGGATAAATGCCTGCATAATGTGGTGAACCATACCAATGCAGGTTCAATAGTTCTCTTTCACGATAGTCTTAAGGCAAAGAATAAGCTGTTCTTTGCCCTTCCGCGTTTTCTTGATCATTTTCTGGAAAAAGGATACCGATTTGAACTGCTCACAAATTGATTTATAGTTTGAAATCCAGCATCCAGCATCCAGTATCAATTTTTCATTCTTCATTTTTCATTCTTCATTTTTAATTCCTGCATTTGACTAAAGTGTTCCTTCATCTGCAAAGCTATAGTATTTGTCATCGCCAATAATGATATGGTCCAATACGGCAACATCGAGCATGTATCCGGCATCCTTGATCTTCTTTGTTATTTTTTGATCCGCTTCGCTGGGATTAACATTTCCTGAGGGGTGGTTGTGCCCGAGAATGA
>CAZUYY010000428.1:0-3101 GCA_964624935.1 uncultured Prolixibacteraceae bacterium | reverse complement strand
TAAAGAAATACCAGTCATTTTTGGACAACTCAAAATAAAACGTGAATTCATCACCGTTCCTTTTCTTCTGAAACTCCAGGATTCCATTGACGTACTTATTGACCTGGATCTTACCTACACAGCCGATTGCAATTGGGCCGTAAGAGACCCAGGATTTATTGAGTGTATCAAATTTCAGCTTCACGTCGGCCAGAAAAATAGTACGGATAAGTTCATCCGGGAACCTTTTGACCCGGCCAACCGTTTCCATCTCCGATTTTATCTTATCGAATTCCTTCTTCCCCAGCAATGTCTTCATGGCTTCCAGGTAAGGAGAAGTGGAAATTACAAGTCCCTGAAGATTCATCGAATTGAGCTGGGTGGTAAACTTGGTCATACACTCTTCATAGAACGGGAAATTAAGCGCCAGGGCAATGCGGGCTTTTGTTGAATCGGGAATAATGTAATGGTCCACCACTCCCCAGGATTCCATGGCAAGAGCGCCGGAATTCATTGCCAGGTTGATTTTACCGCTTCCATGGAGGGCACAGTCTTTCGTGGTCAGCGAAAGTCTGTTGCCAGGCAGGGACGGGTCCTTCCGGCAATCCATCTCCATGATTCTGAAAGTTCCGGTGGAAATGTCATAATCGATCTTCCCCGGTGAAGTGATCACAGTGGAATCGCTGTACGATTTTGTGGGTGAGAAAAAAGATGGATATATCTGGTTGTTTGTATTGGCAAACATTATTCCCAATCCCAGTTTCCTGAATTGAAGATCCCTCAACGGATTCTCAAGAGGGATCATTACCTGTTGCGGGTTAATATCACTTAAAAAATAAGTCCATGACCGTGCCTTGGGGAGACAATCCATGATCGGACGGAAGCCCCCTTCAAAGGTAAGATTTCGCTGGGCTGCTCTCAGGCTGATGGATCCCTTGAACTCAAATTCCGGACTGAGAAAGAACCGTGCCGTATCGGAAATATTTCCTTCTGCAACAGTTTCTCCCGAGGTATCCACTGCAATCTTTGTAAAGTTAACCTGCTCCCTGCGGTTGTCCCTTTCAACATAATCGTAATATCCGTTACCAGAATATTTTTTACGTGAAGCAATGCTTAAATTGCAGTTATAAAAACGATGAAACTTATTGTTGGCATTGGCAATGAGGCCTGCCTTGCTCAAGGGTCTCATTTTGGCTTCAGGGTGGATGTACACTTTCCCGGAATCCGGGAAGATAGCGGCATCGGCCACCCTGATCACTTTCACATCCTCTGCACTAATGATATTGGTAGTAAGGTCATAATTTGCCTGCCTGGAAAAAAATCTCAGGGAATCCTGCAGAGGATGGGTAGAGACAAAGCCGGTTCCAGCGAATTTATAGTTAACCAGTTTTTCAGCGTTCAATGTATCGACAATATTATCCTGCTCACTTCGCTCATTATACAAACGGATGGAATGTTTTTCAACCAGCCAGTCAAACCGATCCATGGAACAGGCATATTGGTTGATAGGGAATTCCACCCTGGAGGCTCCCCTGCCTGTCTTGAATTCTCCTTTATATTGATCAAAATCAAAGTGAACCATGTAATTCCTGGTAGAAAGACTCAAAGAAGAAAAGTTCGGCGACTTGATCCTGAAAACATCTACTGTCGCATCAAATACCCTTCGCTTAAATTCAAACAGGAAGGCGTCCATCTCACCATCCCTGATCCTGAGGGTTCCCTGTCCGGTAAGTCCTGCAGGGGTCAGATTCAAAATTCCCGCCAGGCTGGATTTACCGCTGTACATAGAAATGTCTTTCCTGAGGCTGGATACTTTGAGTATATTTTTATAAGGCTTCCAGAATTCATGCACTGTATCTCCCTTCACGATTGGACATTCTGCAATGCCTGACAATTCGGTCGTAGTAAACGACTTCGCCACAGTCGCCATTGAATCAGGATAAAAAACAAAGTTGTTGGATAATGAATTAGAATTCAGGTATATAAGCTTACCATCTCCCTTCAGGCCTTTGTTGCTCATATCTATTTTAGAAACAAAAGTACCTTTACCACCATATGCAGGTAAGCCTGCCGGACCTGTATTTGTTTCGATCCCGAAAGAATAATCCGGTCGCACCTTAAGCGGCTCCCTGATATCGGGGAAAATGCCTGAAGAAACCAGAACCCCTTTAAATTTAAGGCTGTCCGTCTGAAATGCCCCTATGCCTTTCAAGGTAAACGGGTCAAGACCGAAATAGAATTTATCTTTTTTATAAACGCCGTTGGCTATCCCACGTTTCTCCCAGTTTGCATAAGAAACATTTTTACTGTTAAAGATGGGATACTCGGGAAACTTCTTCACCCCGGATTTGTTCTTTGGATCATCGATAAGAAGATCACCACTTAAATTGGTAATGTATGTCGATACTTTAACGAGAGGATAGGATTGTGTTTTCGGATCTATTGTCCTGCTCCTGACATATACTGCCATTGAATCGATAAAGGGCAGGTTAAGTTTAAATTTATCATACTCAAAGGAACTCATTTTCGTGTAATAATCAAAAAGGCCTGCTTCCACTTTGCCGGAAAAAAGAAAATCACCGCCTTTTTTCATAATTACCTGCTCTTTTGTGGGATAAATATAAACCTGCTGGGAATCACTCATGAAGACCTTTGGAACACCCTGGATCACCAGATCGAAACTATCGAGGGTCAGGATCCCGTTACTTTTTGCAGTTACGACTGAATTGAAAAAAATCGCATCATAATCAACTTTTTTGTCTCTCGCTTTAACATAATTGAATAATTTATCTTTGATCTTCCCCGTTTTATCATCCGGATTATAAAAAAGGAACCCTCTGTAGGCCAGTGTCAACAACTGCGCCTCCACTTGTTCAATAGGCCGCTCCCAAAAAGTCACGATCTTGTCGAGTGTAAAATTGCGTGTTTTATATTTCTCGGAAAATTTTTTAAGTATATAAAGCGGGTTAAATTCATCGATCCCCTGCAACTTATCATAACGTTGAAGGGTAAAGTAGTTTGAAGATTCAAAAATTGCATGGCTCTCCTGATTTGGGCCTTTCATCATTTCAAAATTCATCCGCGGTTCATTCGTCTTCCAGGTCAGCGACTCACAATAGATC
>CAZUYY010000427.1:0-3111 GCA_964624935.1 uncultured Prolixibacteraceae bacterium | reverse complement strand
AGAACTTACACTTAGGCAGCCGTTCAAATTTTACACACGACATGTCATCCGGCCCAATGCTTGTTTTTTCGATCTTGCAGATGCCTTTAAACACATCTACAGGAAGGTAAAATTTGCAATCTTTGCAATTGTTTTCCATGGTTTCCTTAGATGTTACAATTCTTCATATTCAGTTCTTGAAATCACTTCATCCTGGATTTGTTTCCCGAGTTCGACCCAATATTGCGTAAATCCTGCAACTCTTACCAAGAGACTTCTGAATTTATCAGGATCGGCCTGGGCCTCCTTCAGCATCCGGGAATCAACAATATTGAATTGAACATGAAAACCGCCTTTACGCATATAGGCTCTTATCAGCTCGAGAAATTTTCGTGACCCTTCCCTGCCTTTCACCACAGAAGGATGGATTTTCATATTCAATTGAGAGTTTTGTGAAAGTGAATGATTCCAGCAGGAAGCTGATTCAAACAGTGCATAGGGGCCATTTTTATCTGTTCCGGGGAAAGCCGATACCGATCCGTCTGAAAAGGTGGTTCCGCAAAGCCTTCCATCAGGTGAACCAAGCGTCACTGCTCCCATCGGGCCATGTGTTGAAACAGAGATCTGGCAGGCATAAAGAGGTTGATCATATAAAGATCGGAATTCATGGGTCATAGCACAGAACCAGTTTTCCCAATCAGCCATTATTTGATCAACGTAGTCATCGTCATTACCAAATTTAGGGGCATCGAGTCCTGCTTTGTGGATATGTTTCCATTGATGGTACTCTCCAGTTGCTACCTGGTCGATCAGTGAATAGGATCCTGTTTCCTGTGCTGTCTTAAATCCAAAATTTGCAAGAATGGCATTCCTGAATTCATCCAACGTGTATTTTTTATCATCATAGACATTTTTCCTGAGGGAGGCCAGCGAATTTACCAGGTTTGCCGTTCCACAGGTTTCCACATTGAAGGTTGTATTAAATCGGCTTCCCATCTGACCAATATCCTTGCCTTTTTCCAGGCAATCGGGCTTAAGCATTGAATTTACCAGCGAGGGTGATATCTTTCGCCAGGCATCATGCTGGATATTGTTGGTAAGGGTAAGAACATGCACTGCTCGGTGAAAATAACTTTTAAAAGCGCTCCATAACTCTTCATAGGATGCCAAAGCATATCCATGAGAAGGAAAGACACGTTCACCACTTCGCATATCAATTCCGTCGAAGATGGTAACTTCCAACAATTTTGGCAGGGAAAGAAAATGCACCCCGACACTGGTTGCCGGTGCAGAACCACCAGGTATCCAATGAGTCTCTCCATCGAGTTTGAGAGGCATCCAACTGCCAGGCGAAGTTTCAAGACAACCGCCGATAGACCAAGCTCTTGCTTCTTCTGGCTGCATACCTTCATGACCATAGTTGTTGAGCAGGAATTCCATTGCAACCTGGTTATTCACCCAGGCAGGATATCCGGTTCCGATCTTTGTACATTCAATTCCTTTCATCAGGAATTCTTCCGGAAGCTTCTCATCATATAATAAGGAAAGGGTAGGCTGAGGAGTATCGCAGGTGATACCGGCTTCCAGTATCAACATCTCCAGCTCATTAGCTGCCTGGGTCCCATCTTTTTTCAATCCGCCAATACAGAGATTGTTAAAAGTATTTCCTGAGAGAACGCCACCCACTACACCCATCGATGCAAAACAATCGATCTCGGTGAATTTTATCCGCATACATTCAAGCAATTCAAGGGTACTTTCATGGTTTAAGACCCCTTTCTCCCTGTCTTTTTTCCAGTATGGATAGAGCACTTGGCCGACACGTCCGGGAGATAGGCCTGAAATGGCATCTTCATTCAGGACTGCAGTATGAAAGATCCAGACCAGTTGGAGTGCATCATGAAAACTCCGTGGACGGCTGGAAGAAAGCCATTCAAGTCGTTCGGCAATTTCATCATACTCCTGTTTTTGTTTTGGTTCTTTTTCGAGGGAAGAAAGAAATCTTGCTTCTTCGGCATGGTTGAGAATCCAGCTTTTTAATCCCTGTAACATCAGGATCACAGCGTGGAAAAAATAGATACGATCCATATCGGGATTACCGGCTGTCTCTGCTATTCCTTCCTCGCAGATCCTGATGATCCCGTCAATCCCGTACTGAAGCGGATAATAAAAGTTTATGACTTCACGACCCTGGGGCAGGGTATACCCTGAATCAAACATACAGATAACTGAACGCATCAATGCTTCTTTTTCTTTATAACCCGGAACCAGTTGTTCGTATTTATGTCCGATATCGTCAACCGATTTGTCTTTCCATTTCTTTGCTACCTCAATCAAAATCGGCAACTCCTCTTTTCTGAGTCCGAATTTTCCCGCTATTGAAATTACATTTCCGCTGCTTTTAATTACATTTCCACCGCCCTTACCAACGGTTGTGAAACTATCAGCCGTAAGCTTTCCTGATTCCATGGCTTCCTTATAAAGGGTATCTTCCGCTGCCATAAAAAAGGCTTCAGAAAGCCAGGGCATAGGGTAAGATCCCCGCAAATATGCTGCTTTTCCCATGACAAGCAGTTCTCCGGGATAAATCACCGGAGTGAGGTGTTCAAACCCGGATTTCATCGCCTCTCCACGACGTACGATGGAAATTTCACCTTCCAATTCTTCCCACCGGCGGGTATACCAATAAGGAAATTCGACAGAGGCCGATGATTTTGCGTGGAAGTAAAGTTCACGGGCATTATTTGCACGGTCACCAGGTGAACGCTTGGGCTCCCTGATTTCTATATTTTCTGATGGTTTTTGACCGTAATAGTTGATGGTCTCTTTTTGGCTTGCTTCAGGTGGTTTCATGTGACAACATTATCAGACAAATATACAAACTTTACCATATGTATTACAGAATAAATTAATTAAAAGATGGATCGGTAGGGAAGTTGGCCCACAGGGCATAATCTTTTCCCATATTTCTCAGATGACTCCGCCACAGGTTTTGTGGTTCCTGATTAATTACTTCTGAAACAGTAGTGTGAGAAAGGATCCAGGATTTTTCTTTGATCTCACGGTCGAGTTGGGCAGGATCCCATCCGGAATAACCTACATAAAAACGGATATCATTTAGAGTAATTTCAT
>CAZUYY010000426.1:0-3116 GCA_964624935.1 uncultured Prolixibacteraceae bacterium | reverse complement strand
ATAATCAAGCAGACCATCACTGTAGAGCGTTTTCTCTGTCAGGGCATGAGAGATCGTAAAACTCCTGTTCAGCAGCAGGTCCATTCCGGCAAAATCTTTGGGAAATTCACGCGGGGGAAGTTTCTGACGATCCCAGTTGTCAATGCCATCAAAGTATTTCGTAAAATCTTTATGGTTCAGTATGCCTTTAATTTCATCATAATTGTAATAGATCTCATTCCTGATCTTCTTGGTGATTTCAGGTTCAGGCATCCATACACCGCCTGAAAGGAAACAATCTCCCGGCTGGATATGAAAATAGTATCCGGGGCCGTGGTTCTTCTTCCCTCCCTTGGCCATGAATGCTCCAAAATTAAGCTTATAGGGTGATTTATCCTTTGCAAAGCGGACATCCCTGTATATGCGCCAGATGCAATCCTTTGCCGTGAGAAATTTAATGGAATCGTCAAATTTGGCAATAGCAGGGAGTAGAGAATTGATAAAATCCTCGAATTCTTTTTTCCCTTCTTCGTACCTCGGCTTATTTGCCTGGAACCATTCACGGTTATTGTTCAGCTCCAGGTCTTTTAAAAAATCAATAATGGTTGTTTTCATCAATACAGCAGTTTTACGTCAGCAAAGTGAAAAAAAAGAGTGACAGAGGAACAGGTTGGATAAGCGGACAAGCGGACGAGTTTAAAATGAAAAATTGAGCTTAGTCCGAAACCTCATTTTAAAATTATACCGCCAAGACACAAAGACGCTAAAATTTAAATTTCAACGATATACTTCTTAGCGCTTTTTGCCTCTTAGCGCCCCTGAATTCCAATCTTACTTCAAAAATCGTTGATCGATATTCAAGTGTTCCTGAACCCAACACCCAACACCCAATACCCAACACCAATTATCAATTGTCAATTATCAATTATCAACTAAATTCTGCCAATAATCGTCTGCTTCCCCCTCACTACCTGATTGAGTGTGATTTCGAGATTGGTATCCAACGGTAGTAATAAATCAACCCTCGACCCGAATTTGATAAATCCCAGTTCATCACCCTGAACTTCGGGTGTGCCGACTTTTGGGTAAGTAACAATTCTCCTGGCTACCGCACCGGCGATCTGGCGGATAAGAATCTCCTTTCCGCTGTCAGTCAGGATCACGGTGGTCGCACGTTCATTTTCAAGGGATGATTTGGGACTGAAGGCAACCATATGTTTCCCTGGATGGTAAAAATAATAGTTGATCATGCCGGAAACAGGGAACCAGTTGATATGAACATTCCTCGCCGACATGAAGATCGAAACCTGGATACGCTCATCCCTGAAATATTCCGGCTCGATCGTCTTTTCAATCACAACGACTTTCCCGTCGGCAGGACAGGAAATAATATTTCCCCCGCCATTCAGTTCCCTGATGGGTGCCCTGAAAAACCTCACGATCATAATGAAAAACCACAAACCTACAGCATACAAAGCGACGTGAAACCAGGTCTGTTGCGGGAAAATATGGTTGAAAGTCAGCAGCACAACGGCTACAAAAAGGAATGCAATAAAAATGGTGGTGTATCCTTCTCTGTGAATAGTCATCTTTTCAGGTTAAAAAATGTTCAGGAAGATGAAATACAAAAATACAAAAGGCGCTGAAACAAAGATCGTATCGAACCGGTCAAGAATGCCCCCATGACCGGGAAGGATATTCCCTGAATCTTTTAGGTTCAGGCTTCTCTTAAATAAAGATTCTGACAGATCGCCGAAAGTACCGAAACAGATCACGAGGACACTAAGCGCCAGCAGATGGATCAGTTGTATCCCTTCTGTGATAAAGAAGAACCCCGTTGCTGCTGCAATTGCAATAACCACGCCGCCGATGGTTCCTTCCCAGGTTTTTTTTGGTGAGATCCTTTCAAAGAATTTATATTTCCCGAAAGACTTGCCAACTAAATAAGCTCCTGTATCATAGATCCAGGTGATAAGGAAATAGGCCGTAAGATAGGCGGGAAAGTGATGAAATACCGTCCCTCCGATAGGATCATTCATCAGGTTGAGAAGGGATAAAGATAAAGCAATATAGATCAATCCAAAAATGGTGACTGCAACATTGATCAGGGGCTTGTCTTTTTTACGGTACAATTCAACGATGACCGGGATCAGTAAAACCGGTAATATTAAAACAAGAGAAATTCCAATGATAAGAATATGTTGTTCCAGGAACAGGAAGAATCCGGTAACAATGAGATATATGATTGTTCCAAGGATCGTTCCGGTATACTTTTGCGGTTTGCAATCTTCTGTGGCTGTAATAGTGTAAAATTCAAGAAGTCCGAGGATAACCACCACAAGAAAGATCGCCGCAAAAAAAATCCGGTTAAGGTACAGGGTAGCAAGGATCAGAAAGACCATGGATAACCCTGTGATTGTTCGCTTCCAGAAATTACTCATTTTCGGAGGGTCTGTCTTCAATCAGAAAAACATACAATTCCTTTGGCCCATGAGCTCCGAGCACCAGTGTTTTCTCAATATCTGCCGTCCTGCTTGGCCCGGTGACCAGTGAGATCACCGAAGGAAAATTATCCTGATACTTTTTTCTTATTTTCTTTATGGCATCTTTAAGATCGGGAACAAGCTGCGAAGAATAACCAACAACAATATGGATCTCGGGGAAAACCGTCATTCTTCTTCCCGGTGAAACATTCGATGAAACCATCACCGTGCCCAGCCTTGCAATCAGGTATTCGCACCGTGTGATACCCAGTTTCATTTCGGTGAACTTTTCCGGATCAGATTCAAACGGGATTCCTCCCTGCTTCAGAAGCCCCTGTAGTTGTCCATCATAACAATAAATCACGGGCCAATCCTTTTCAAGGATATAATTCTGGAGAAAAGCGATGAACTCATCTTCACTCTCGCAATACCCGAATTTTCCTGAAACTTTAACGAGTGCTTCGGCAAAAGCCACATCCAGAGGTTCCGTCAGGGGAGCATACAGGGGACTTTCCATATCCGTGAGCGGATAGGGGGGCTCTGTCTGTTCGATCAGAGCGTCACGGATCTTCTTGAGGACTTTTTCTTTAGATGTGCTTTCTTCCATCAAATTTCATTTCCAGCGCCGGAGTAACAGGTTCTGCATCAAAAGGT
>CAZUYY010000425.1:0-3131 GCA_964624935.1 uncultured Prolixibacteraceae bacterium | reverse complement strand
CCATGGTAGTGCTGGTCGCACAGGTCAAAGACTGGTTCGGACCGGCTACTGCCGGTGATGGCGGTGCATCATTGGTAATTCGCACCTGATCTGTATTGCTGCAAGTGTAGTTGGCAACCGTCCATTGGAAAATATATACGCCCGGAACTGCACCGTTGAATGTCGCATTATAGGTATGGACATCAGGTGAGAACGACCCGCCTGAAGGACCATAATACACACTCCATGTCCCGGTACCTGAAGCCGGTATCGTTGCATCCAATGAGAATGAAGTGGCATTGCATAACTCCTGGTCAGGTCCGGCATCTGCTTCACTGGGTGGTGCATATAATGATACCGTCATTTGTGATGTCGAAGTGCAACCGGGAGCTGAAATAGTGTACTGGAAAGTGTAAACACCCGTTATCAACCCGGATGCGATGGCAGTATTGCCTGATGTAGTTGTAATTGTAGCCACATTAGGCGTACTGCCAACCTGAGTCCATGTTCCTGTACTTGCTATTGTTCCGACAAGGTCAACTGAGGTTACGGTTGTACAATAGCTCTGGTTGGGACCGGCGTCAGCGCTTGCTGTCACATCAACAGTAACATCAGATGAGGTTGAAGGACAAAAGGTACCCCCGGAAACAGTCCACATGAATACATACGTACCGGTGATTAATCCTGTGATGCTCGTTGTGGGGGATGAAGGAGTAACAATTGTGGGAGTGTTAGGACCGGATACAATGGTCCACAAGCCCGTACCTGGGGCGGGAGACATAGCATTCATCGTTACATAATTCAACCCGCAAACACCTATTGGACTTGTCCCTCCATTTGCAACTGGCGGTGCAGGTTCTGAAACATAAAGGGTGACATTGGAAAAAGAACTGCAGGCTCCGTTTGTAATGGTATAGCGGAAGACATATACTCCTGAAACAAGACCTGACACCGTAGTTGTATCATAGGACGGATGCATTATTGTTGCCGCATTCCCTGAAATCTCCGTCCATAGTCCGGTACCAATAGTTGGTTGTGCATCGAGCGAAGTAGTTAATAGGGCAATCGTCCCACAAACCTGTTGATTTGACCCTGCATTGAAAGTCTGGATCGGATAGTCTATTGTAATGACTACCGTGTCGAGCGTTGGAGCGCAACCGGTACTGGTTATTGCCCATTGAAATGAATAGGTTCCATTAGTTGCAACCGTAACTGTGGAATTATATCCAGAAGGGGTGTTGATTGTGGCTGAGGGACCGGAAATCTGGGTCCAAAGTCCTGTTCCGGGAGACGGGTTATTACCTGCAAGCGTAATAGTGGTGATTCCTGGGCCAAGACATTGATCCGGTCCGGCATGCGCAGGAATGGATCCAGGCGTATCTACTACATTAACAGTCATGGTACTGCTGGCTGATCCGCAACCATTAGCTACCGTCCAGGTAAATGTATAAAGTGTATAAGGCAAAAGACCAGTGATAACTGCATGGGGATCATGGATGTTCGAAAATGTCACCCCGGCATTTGGACTTACAGTCCAGGTTCCTATTTCAAAAACAAAAAGTGGCGCCGTAGCATCAAGATAAACCGGCGTATTTTCACAAACGGTCTGGTTGGGTCCTGCATTAGCGTCAGTAGGCGTTACTGTTGCAGTGATAACTTGTACATCAGACTGATTTGTCGGACAATTAGGGCCTCCTGAGATTAACCAACGAAAAACATATAATCCACCGGATTGAAGGTCGCCAATTCTTAATGTCGGACTATGTGGATCTGTCAGAATGATCGTGGAAGGCCCGCTGACCTGCGACCAGGTTCCCTGTCCTGTTCCGTTATTGTCAGTTGGATCATTTCCAATAAGATCAGTATTCGTCACATTACAGTTTAAGATTTGGCCCGTTCCTGCATTAGAAGCAGTACTTGTAAACGAAGTCACAATGGAAATGTTGGAAAAAGGGGTCGAGCAATCACCACCTGTGGTTGTTACGCGTGCCATCTGTATAATATATGTGCCTGTACTCGTCAGACCCGTTATTAGGACGGGTGAACCTCCTACATTGACCCATGAAGTGGGAGTGTTTATTCCTGGTCCGCTGAAGATCCTGTATTGCGTTGTCCCTGAACCCCCCTGAGTAAAACTGACACTCGCTGAATTAACATTACATCCCAGTATCATAGGGCTTGTCGATGTAATTGTTAAGGATGGCGGATCCGGAAGATAAGAAACTGAAACACTTGCTGCGCTTGAACAATTCGTTACTGAATTATTAATCGTATATGTAAATGTATAACTGTTCGGACTTGCCAGACCCGTAACAGAGGTCACCGGACTATTTGGACTGGTGATAGTGACTGCATGTCCACTCGTCTGTGTCCAGGTGACCGTTTCATTAATATAAAGCGGGTTTGAACCTGTTAAAACAGTAGATGTAATCGTTGGATCACAAAAAACCTGATTCCCTCCCGAAATACTTGCCTGCGTGATATTTGCAGTTGCTGCCGGTACAGTAACCTGGACTTGTGCGGTTCCTGAGATGCAGGGGCCGGCAACTGTCCACCGGAATACATACGTTCCCTGAATCAAATTGGTAACAGCAGTATTGTTTGCATTCGGGCTGATGATATTTGGGACGTTAGGACCGCTAACAACGCTCCAGGTTCCTTGTTGTCCATCAATACCAGACCCGGCATAAGAACCACTCAGCGTTGTTGATTGTGTTGAAGAATAACAGTGACCCAGGCTTTGATCGGCCCCTGCACTCACAGGAGTTACACCGCCTCTGTTGGTGATAACAACGTTCGAAGAGGAGGAACAACCATTCGCATTGGTTATCGTCCACGTTAATGTGGCATTACCCGATGAACCGGGTGAGATCGTGAGAGAGGAAGTCGGACTGGTTATATTATTAATGGTTATTCCACTGCCACCACCTGTCCAGATACCGGTTTCATTAGCTCCGGGACTATTCGCCGACAATGATGCTACTGCTCCCGGACAATACGTTGCATTCAGTCCTGCATTGGCTATTGTTATCGGCAGTACAGTATTCGTTATATCCTGATATGTCAGGCCTCCATCCCCGCACGTGGTGGTAATCCGGAATGTATATGAATTACCCGGCAGAAGATTTATGACCTGAGTATTCAAATTAGTC